>JAJFTV010000011.1 GCA_021372725.1 Chloroflexota bacterium
GCGCGGCGTGCGCGGCATCAACCTGGATGAAGGCGACGACGTGATCGGCGTGGAAATTCCCGCTCAGGGCACATTCATGCTGACGATTTCTGAAAACGGGTTCGGCAAATGCACACCGATTGATGAATATCGTGTACAAACACGGGGCGGCAAAGGCACCATCAACCTGAAAACGGTAGCCAAAATCGGCAATGTTTCCGGCGTCTTGCAGGTGCAGGGCGAAGAAAACATCATGCTTATCAGCAATGCCGGCAAGGTGATCCGTCTGAAGGTGCAGGAAGTTCCGGTCAACCATCGCGTGACTCAGGGCGTCAAGCTCATTGATCTGGAGCCGGAAGAAAAACTGGTCGGTGTTGCCCGCACAACCTCGGAATCCGAAGACAAGGATGATGACGGTGGCGGCAATGGCGCCGATGAAACGGATGCAACAACCGAGGAAAACGACACTTCGGAAGAATAGAAAATATGTAGGGAACGGTTTGAAACCGTTCCCTACTGCCCGGCAGGAAGTAAAAAAGTACCACCCTCAAAATCATAAAAAACGGACCCGGTATTTGCTGGTCATAAAAACCTTTTCCGGAATCCGCATTTTATAATCTGTTGATTTTCAAAAAATTAGTGAAGCAGTCATAACGATTGCCAATATATCCGGGACCGAGTATGACTAGGTCGGTAGATTAATTGTTAGCCGTTTTAGATGGAAAAATAATGTAAATATTGCATAATATCAACAAAACGAATGAGGATTTAAATTTGAATCAAAAAGACACTGAATATCTTAACCTTGTTCTTGAACCAATAAGGGTATGCGCCAAGTACAAACCAAAATTTGGTCAAGGCACAAAAGGTGATGGACTGACACTCGATCAATTTCAAACACTTTATCAAGGCGATCCGTTCTATAACTGGTTCGGCTTGGACAACCCTATGATGTATGCTGCCCACAAAGCGGCTGGCGGGATGACTAGTGTATATAGGCAAATTGGTATCGGATGTGAGAAGCTTTTCCGTACTGCTATCAAAGATGCTCTTGAATTATCTGAATCCGATGTCACGTGGTCTTATACAGTTCCGCTACTCGGTGGAAAGACGCGAACACTGTACCTTGATGGCCGTATTCCACTCAATAAAATAACAGACAAAAAGAAGCGGAAGCGCTTCCTCACATGGATGAAGGATCCTGCTGCAGTAATTGGTGTTGATGCAAATGTGTTCTCAACATTGACAGGCACAATCTTTGAGGTGCGCCAGGGTTACAAAAGCAAAGACTCAAAGCGACAAAACGCAGATATTGCAAACGCAGCAACAGCATACACAAAGGCGTATTTGCCGTGTGCAGTGATATTATCGACACAAATCGATAATGACATCTTGCTCCGTTACCGTGCTGAAAAATGGGCTGTTGTTACTGGGATCATAGGTGCAAACAATCCACAAATCTCGACCTATGATTTTATGCGGGATGTAGTCGGGTATGACCTTGCTGAATTTTTTAAGCGTAATAGCAAGACACTTCGATCCGAGATAGATACCGTATTGAGAGCCTTACTTACACCGGAGGCTAAATAATGACGGCGTTATCTGTAAGCTCGCTACTTCGCCAGCGGGCAGATTATACATATAAATTTAATTCAAAAACTGGACGGCATGGTTGGCTTAGACTCACGCCTGCCTACTCGGTTAAAATTGTAGAAGAAATTATCGATAGTTGCAGTCAAGCGAAGCGTATCATTGATCCTTTCTGTGGCACAGGGACAACGGCACTTAGTGCAGCATACCACGGGCATAAGGGGGTCACAACTGATATTAATCCGTTCCTTGTCTGGCTCGCACAGTCGAAAACGGCACTTTACTCTGACAAGCAAATATCTACAACTTATGAAGCATGCGCGGGCGCGCTTGATTTAGTAAGGAGAAAAGCTGTTGAACCTATTCTCCCGCCTCCTCTCCACAACATAGAGCGATGGTGGAATCCAAAAGCACTATTTTTTCTGCGGTGTCTTCGTGCGGCAATAGTTACAGTGACAAAGGAACGTACACCCGAACAGGCATTACTTTTTATTGCATTTTGTCGCACACTGATTGAATTATCAAATGCCGCCTTTAATCATCAATCAATGTCTTTCAAAAATGATAGTCAACTTAATTTTGATTTTGATTCAGATATGGCATTAACTTTTTCCGAAGATGTCCGTTTTGTACTTAATGGTGCTAAAGAAAACCCCGTGTGTGATGGTCATGTGATCTTTGGTGATTCAAGGAAAATATCGGATGTGGTTGCCGGTCAATTCGATCTTGTGGTCACTTCTCCACCATACGCAAACAGAATGTCCTATATTCGTGAACTTCGCCCATACATGTATTGGCTTGGGTTCCTGAACAATGGTAGAGATGCAGGTGAGTTGGACTGGCAAGCTATTGGTGGTACTTGGGGCATTGCCACAAGTCGCTTGTCAGATTGGGAACATTCAACCGACGGCTTTAAGAATGCAACTCTTTCTCAATCATTAGATCAGATCACACACAAAGATAATAAAAACGGTATTATACTTGCCAATTACATTGCAAAGTATTTTGATGATATGTGGCTGCATTTTCAATCCCTAACAGCTGTACTCAACCGCGGTGCAGAATTGCACTACATTGTCGGTAATTCTTCTTTTTATGGAACCTTGGTATCTACAGAATTATTATATGCCGAAATGTTAACAGCCCTTGGTTTTAATAAAATTAAATGCCATCCAATCCGCAAACGCAACTCAAAAAAAGAGCTAGTGGAATTTGATGTTACTGCAACATGGAAATAGCGGCTAAATAAATAGGGACGGTTCTGTTTATTAATTGCTCAACAAGCCGCTAAGACGTCACATCCTCAAAGGCTGCTCCGGCCCAGCTCTTCGTTACAACCCTGGCCGATGCTCCTTGCAGTCGTCCGGGTGGCAGCGCTCGGCTTTCCTTACTTGTTCATCTTGTAATATTCAGATATACTTCCTTCATGACGTTATACACACTGATCGATCATACCGCTGATCTGGGCATTGAAGTCACAGGGCGGACGAAGAAGGAGCTGTTTACAAAAGCCGCGTTGTCTCTTATGGACATCGTGGTTGAAAGA
This sequence comes from Chloroflexota bacterium, assembly GCA_021372725.1. Classification (GTDB taxonomy): domain Bacteria; phylum Chloroflexota; class Anaerolineae; order Anaerolineales; family Anaerolineaceae; genus JAJFTV01. Next base: position 3,116 of record JAJFTV010000011.1, read on the forward strand.
AAAGGAACAGGGGCCGGTGTGAAGGAAAAAGCGCTTACCGTGGAAGGTTCCGATCCGGCGGATTTGCTGATTAATTTTTTACGGGAGATTTTGTATCTTTTTAACGGAGAGGGGCTCGTTGTCGTTTCTTGCAGCATCGTGATGTTGGGCAAGCGAAAACTGGTGGCCAATCTTGCGCTGGAGTCGTACAATTCCAAAAAGCATTTGTTTAAAACGGAGCTGAAAGCCGTCACGTATCACGGGTTGAGCGTGG
>JAJFTV010000046.1 GCA_021372725.1 Chloroflexota bacterium
ATAGATCATTTTGCCACTGGCTGTTGACCAAACCTGCACACTGCCGTCTTCGTAACCGCCCCAGGCCAGCAGGGCATGATCAGGAGAGAGCGACGGGCGGCGCTCCACTGTGTTGCGCCCGGAGAGACGGAAAAGCTCCTGTCCATCTGCCAGGCGGACTGCCCGTAGCACTTCGGGGGTATCCACGAAGTAACTGTTCAACAGAATGTACAAAATACTGCCATCTGCAGAAAAGCGCAAATTAACAACGTGCAGTGGTTCCACTTTGGCGAGTATGGTGCTAACGGTAATCGGTTCCAACCTGTCCAGCGGTTGGCCCTGCGGAACGCTGTACAGGCTGACCGAGCCATCCCAGGCCCCCAGGGCAAGTGTGCCGCCGTCCGGAGAAAAGACCGCCGCGGAAAACTGGTTGTTATCTTCCGCAGACTTGATCTCCACGTTGATCTCCACAGCCAGGCTTCCGTCCACGGCGGATCGAATTTGTGCCACTTTTTCGCCCATCATCATCCACTGCTGATCTGGAGAGAGACGAAGCAATCCTGTTTCCGGAAGATCCAACTGCGTTTCGAGCGCACCGCTTTCCAGGTTATAGCGCCGGAGTTGCTGGAGGACGATGCCGGCCTCTACTGCTTTTGAATCGTCCACGCACACCGCCCAGACGGTTTTTCCATCGGAAAGCGGCGGTGTAAAGCCGGTCACCCGCCAGGGTTTTTCCGGCTCGATGGCGCGCAGCAGGCCGCCGCTCTCAGCATCCAGCACACACAACGAACCGCTGCCGGAAAAACCTGTCTGTCCGGAGTGATCATGAAAGAGAATGCGTTTTCCATCCGGGCTGAAAGTGAGATCCCAGGCATTATATTCTCCACAACCCTGGCCAAACACAGGCAGCGAGTAAAGTATCTCCCCTTTTGAAATTGATCGCACGGTAAGCAGTGGTTTTAGAATTTCCTGTCCGGCAAAATCAGGATCGGTGGCACTGTATTTCTCCCCGCTCGGAACTCTAAAGATATATGCCAATTGTTGACTATCCGGGGAGAAAGCCAGGCCGGTCACACCACTGCTCGCAGGATAGAAATCCACCCATTCTCCGCCGGCCGCCTCGTAAAGCACCACCCCGCCCGCTGTTGCAATCGCCAACAGTCTACCATCCGTAGAGAGCGCCATTTCGTCGTCAAGCCCACCCTCGGCAAAACGGGCCAGCAAACTCAGCCGTTGGACGTTGGCAGCCGTGATGGGTTCCAGATTCCAGCCGGAAGGGGCCACATCGTTTTGAATTGCGTTTGCAGTGCTGTCTGGTGAGGGCAGCACGGGTACTGCGGTCGCCACGGTCGGGGTAGTTGCAGGGATTCCATCCGGTGTGATCGAGCCCGGCTTTTCACCGGCATCCGTCTGGCAGCCTGCAATCAGCGCTGCCAATACCATCGCGATGATGATCTGCCGGTAGTACAAAAAACCTGGCTTCATCGAGCCCCTGCGGTGTTGGCAATGATTTCAGGATGTTGAAACGGTTTCAACGAACCGGACGAAATGATAAAAACCTTGTCACACAGGATCTTCAGCTCATCCAGGCTATGGCTGGTAATCAGAATGGTCTTACCCTGGCCGCGCAGATCGGTCAAATAGGTATACATATCCCGTTGGCCTTCAAAATCCAGCCCGTTGGTGGGTTCATCCAGAATGAGCAAATCGGGGTCTTCCATAATGGCCTGGGCCAGCCCCAACCGCTGGCGCATACCCGAGGAGTAAGTACTGACCGGGCGACGATCCAGCGGGTCAAGGCCGACCTGCCGGATGGCCTCGACGATCCTGGCTTCGGTGGCTTTCCCGCTCACACTGGCCAGAAGCTGCAAGTTACGCCGCCCACTGTTGGTCAGCAGGAAGCCCGGGCTGTCGATCAGGATGCCGGTGGAAGGGGCAAATTCGGTCTCTTTGCCAATTTTCTTCCCGAAAACGATTACTTCTCCTTCGTCCGGCAGAATCAGCCCGCTCAGGATGCGCAGGAATACGGATTTACCGGCGCCGTTGGGGCCACAGATGCCATAGATCACCCCGGCCGGGAGATCAAAATTCGCTTGCTCAAGAACCCGGTTCTTGCCGAATGTCATACAGATATTTCGCGCAGTAATGACAGCATTTGCATGGGTAGAATCCATAATACTCCTCGATTAATGGCGTTGAGCCAGATAATTTTGCCGACGGCTGATGATCCAACCCGCAAAGATGAGTATGGCCAGCCAGATTCCCCAATAGATGAAAGACCAGAATATCGGAACTTCACGAAACGGATAGGGATAAAAGGTCATGATCAGGTTGCGAATAGCCGGCAGGAGCTTCAGCACGTCAGGCACGTTGATCAGCGAACCGCTGAGACCCATGCTTCCGACCAGAACCAGCAGTGCAGCCAGATAGCCGTAGGTATAACGGCGGGTGAGCAGGGCAATCACCTGCATCAGCGTCCCCAATGCCCAGAGACCGAGCACATCCATACCCAATAAAACCAGCGCGGCACCCAGTGGCGTGGTTTGCTGCTGAAAAGAATTAGGCAGCAGGATATTGGAGCTGTAATCTCCAAATGGGCTCCAATCGAAGCTCACCGGAAGACCCAGGCTGGCAACGCCAAACACCACCGCCACACATCCCAGGGTGTAAATAAAAGCTGCCATCAGCATCGCCAGGCTCTTGCTTGCCCACCAGATTTTTCGAGATCCCAGGCGAAAGAGCGCCAACTGACCGAAACCGCTTTCCGGCAGCGAGTCGCACACCAGGATCAGAAATAAATTTGCAATGACAAAAACCATGTAATAAGCATTTCCAAAACCGATGAACAGTGCATCCCAGGAATTAACCGCCGCTGCCTGGCTGGGCTGGGTCAGGAATTCAGGCAGCAGTTGCCCCTTCAACGCATTGGTCAGCAGATAACCGATAAAAACCATCACCGGCAGCGGCAGCAGCCAGCGCCAGCGCATGATCAGCATGTGCAGTTGGAGACGGAAGAAAGCCAAAAAGCGCACGAGAAACCTCCTTTATTGTAAGATCCGCTTGCGTTGACCAAAGAGCAGGACGAGCGCCAGGATTATCCCCAGTACTCCCAGCGGGTTGAGGAAAAAACTCTGGGTTGTTTCATTAATCACGGACGCTGACCCGGCGACTGCCCGTATGGGGGACCAGTCCGGGCCAAAGAAGTGGGTGCGGTTGGCTACGAAGTCGGCCAGCAAGTACAGCACGGCGGGAATGCCCCAGGCCAGGTAACGATTGGGTAAAAGAAGCGAAATGCTTAATCCCAGGTTGCTGTAGAGCGCACCTATCACCGCCGCCAGCAGCGTGATCAACAAAATAAAGCCATCCGGATGAGCCTGGAAGAGGGGCATGAGGATGCCGTACGGTCGCCCGGAGATGGTAGGCTGCCAGAGGTTGATCGGGTAAATACTGCGCGGCGCGGCCAGATTGGTAAAGATGTACATACCTGCCAGCGGGATAACGACCACCAAGATGGCAACGAGCGTATTAGCCAGATATTTTGCCAACAAATAATGACGGTAGTGACTGCGCACCACCAGATAGCGCAAAAAACCTTCCGACTGATCCACCACCAGCGAGTCGGCAAAAGGCAGTGCGGTCACCAAGGGCAGTACATACGGGAAATAACCGACTACATAAGCGAAATACCACAAATCTGCAAAGGAAAATCCCATGGGAACCCAGCCTTCGCTGGTATAGGCTCTGATGATTCCATAGACCAGAAATCCGGCTGATAAAAGGAGCGCCAGCCAAAAACGGGAGTTTCCGATTGCACGTTTAAATTCTTCAGTGAATATTCTTTTCATTCAACGATCTCCATAGCAGGAACTGGATAGATGGGATATTGAATCATTGTCAGGTTGGTTTTCATGTGAAGGTTCACCTGCTCCCATGGTCTCTGCCCCAAAGTCTGTCATGGCTGATGGTGAAATCCGCGCTGCTTTTGATGAGATCGCAGCGGGAACGGGGTTTTCCGCTACCGTTTGAGTTGTGTACACATCCGGCCCGGGCAGCTTTCCACAACCGGAAAGGAGCAAACACAAAAGCAGTAAATCAGGGAAAAAGGACTTGAACGGTATTTGCATGGTCTACTTATCTTCCTCAACGGATAAAGCTGCGTCTTCATCCTGGATGTATTGTTCCAGGGTTTCGAGAATTTCCGATGAAGAATAACCGAGACGACGCATTTCGGTTATAAAATTCTCCAGCAGGGAGCGGCGCATCGAGGCGTGCAGTTGTTCCAGCACTGTTTGATCTTCGGTGACAAAGGTACCCTCGCCGCGTCGGGTCACACCAACGCCTGCCCGCGCAATTTCGGAATAGACGCGCGCAATCGTATTGTGATTGACCTTGTAGGTCATGGCCGCTTCGATCACCGAGGGCAGCTTGTCACCGGGCTGGTACACCCCGCGTAAAATTTGAGCATAGATACGCTGGATGATCTGCAAATAAATGGGTTGGTTTTCTTCGAAAATGTGATCCATCGGTTGGTTGGGTTGGGCTGTCAAAAGATTATGATTATGGATGACAGTCATCCATAAATTACAGTGTACTAGATAAGTGGTATGCTGTCAAGTGAAAAATAACGCTTGACACAAATAGTAGACACCCATCAAAGTCATTTTCAGAAAACCCTCTTTCTTCGGAAAATTTGATGACGTCAATGTGATTTGAAGCAAATCCCAGAACTTATTCAATTCAAATTGCATAAATTGACAATGCTAATCCTATTTTTTGTCCCGATTCTCCTCTAAATCCGTTTTACTTAATAGGAGTTGGAGACAAACATCCAAGAGGCTTGTTCATGAACAAATCAAAGCAAGAAATAGCAATCCAACAGAGCAATAAGGATGATCCTGAAGAGAAAATGGTAGCCGATGCAAAACAAAATCCGCAAGCCTTTGCGGTCATCTATGACCGTTATGTGAACCAAATTTATCGTTACTTGCTTAGCCATGTGGGAAATTCAACCGAAGCGCAAGACATGACTTCACAGGTTTTTCTAAGTGCACTGGACAGATTTTCTTCTTACCAGCATAAAGGGCATTTCGCTGCCTGGCTATTTACCATCGCCAGACATAAATGGATGGATTATTTTCGGCAAGACCATAGGGAATTGCCCCTGGAAGCCGTGGCCAATCTTCCTTCAAAAGAGGACCCCCACCTCGACACTCTTAATAGGGAAGAAATTCTGATGATTCGCAGAGCGGTTTTTGAATTACCGGAAGAGGATCAAGAGCTCATCCGGCTTCGTTTCGTTGCCCGGCTGAACTTCGCCGAAATTGCCTTAATCCTGGGTTGCAAAGAGGAAGCCGCCAAAAAGAGAGTGTACCGATTATTGGCCCGCCTGGAAAACGAAATGGAGGTTCGCAATGGATAATTTTCCTTCGCAGCTATTTTTATCAAAAATGGAGGCTGCCTGCCTTTTCTCTGACCCGGAGGAAGAGTTTGTTCATGGCTTACGTCAATCACTGGTTGAACACGCAGAAAAGTTATCCGTGAAATCTGTTGACAATAAAAACCCTGCCCGGAAGGCATCTTTTCCCATGCTCTTCCCGCAAAAAACCTGGGCCATTATTGGATGGGTATTAGCACTTCTCATCACAGCCTTGATCTTTCGCCAGCCTGTTTTAGCCGCAGCAGGGCGTTTGTTTGGTTACGGCTATTTCCCGCCGGCCGGGTTCGTCCAGTTGGATACCGCCCGCATTTTGAGCAGCCCGGTCAAACAGGAACATGCCGGTCGCAGCCTGACCGTGCTGAGCGGGTTGGCCACCCCGGAATACACGACTCTTTGGCTGGAATATAGCGATACGGCCCAAGCGGCTGATGGGGCATGGTTGGAAACCCCGGCAGGTGAGCGTATTGATCTATCAAACTGGAACTGGGAGCCAAACCAGCCGGATACGAAAGGCATCCGCCTCCAATTTCCTCCGCTGCCAGATGGCGTCTCGCAGATGACCCTGGCGTTTCCTGAAGGATGGCGCCTGCCGTTGACCTGGATTCCTGCCTCGCAATCCAATCTGCCTGACGTTCATGTGGTTCCTTATGTTGAACCGGATGCTGAGCAAACCCAGGTATCCACGGCTCCAACCGATTATTGCGTCGAGCAGCACGCCCTCAGATTCTGCGTGCTCGCCGCCACAACGACAGTTGAAAATACCTCGCTGCTGGTCGATGTGCAGTCTGACAATCCTGAGATAAGTCCGAGCAGCCTTTTCCAGGGCCTCGTGTGGAGTACAGAAACCGATCCTGTTACACTTCGTGATGAACAAGGGAATATCTTTTCGATGACCGATCAGCAAGGGGATATATTGGTTTTCCCGCCGTTGGCAGTCGGGGAGCAAAAGGTTACCTTGGTCATCCCGGCCGTCCTCGCTACGGTGAATATTCCCGACCAGATCATCCGCATCGATATGGGTGAGAACCCCCAACCGGATCAGGTGGTATCGCTCAATGCCGATATTCAGGTTCTCAACACAACCGTCCGCTTTCGCAAAGCCACCTTCATCGGTGATGGTGTCAACAGCCTGCGTCTTACGCTTGATGCCGAACCGGTAGAAACCATAGACGGCATCACCCCGTTCATGCTCGATATGGGAAAACCCGCGCGGGTGGACGACCTGTATGGCAGTGGCAATCTGGCCGGAAGCAAAGATCTGTTCGTCGAGTTGGTCCGCCCGCAGGGGAAGATCAACGGCGTTCTCGAACTACCGGTCGTACAGGCAACGGTGATGATCTCGGGGCCGTTCGAATTCACATTTTCGCTTTCCCAGATGACGCCACAGGCTTCACCGACTCCTGCAGCAGCCAATCCTGATGACTTTTCACCGGCACCTACCCCAACCCCAATGGCTCTGGACACCTACCGTTTCACCGGCCGGCTGCCCCAACCCGGCGATTTGCTGTTCACGGTGATGGAGGGGGAAACAACCGGCCTGTATGCTGCCGATCCAACCAGCCAATTTGAACCCGAGCAAATCGCCATTCTACCGGGGCAAGTCTATCAGGTGTATCTGCACCCTGATCGATTGGGTGTGGACTATCTGGCAGGGGTGAGGGTGACAGAAGATGGCTTTACCTTTTACCGCAGTGCACAGGTGTATACCCTGCGCTTTAACGATGCCCGTCCAATCTTGCTGGCTGAATTTCCACGTGGGCCAGAGATGGTTAAGGGTACCGAGCTAACCGCCGATTGGTCGTACGACGGCCGGCTGATGGTGTTTCAGTTGTTCAATTTTGCCGCCAAACAGGGAGAGCCATCGTTCAAGACCGGCTGGATCGATCTGAGTTGCCGGGCAACGGGAAACTGCACGACACATTATCTGGATTTCCCTGACGGATTGAGCATTGTCCAACCGCAATTTTCACCGAATGATTACCGCATATTAATGTCGGGCAGCTACATCAATGGGAAAGGCTCCGGGGCACAAGATATCTTCATGCTGGAATTCGATCAGGAAGGCATACCTGGGGAAGTGGTCAACCTTTCTGACAGCGATCAAATCGACGAGCTTGTTCCCCGTTGGGATCCAAAATCCGGGAAGATGGTAGTCCTCTGTCCGGCAGACCCGGTCGAGGCTCAAAGTCAGTTCTGTTTTTATGATCCGGTAACAAAAAACCGGCAGGAGGGTGCTGCTATCGACCAGCATTTGTATGATTACCAGGTTGAACCCAACGGAGACCGTCTGCTTGGGATCGACATCAATCACCAGGCAACGGATGGAAAAGGCCTGCTCGAATTCCGCTTGTTCGATTGGGATGGAAAAAGCGGGCTGGTTTTGGCCAGCACCCCTCAGGGGATAGATCGATTCGAAGAATCGCCGGATGGCAAATATTTTGCTTACATTGCCGCCGAAACTTTTGAAATGCACCTCGTCAACATCTCAAACGGCGAAGAAATTTCCGCACCCGCGAGCAATATTTCCTGGATGGGGTGGGCAAAATAAACCAAATGTTGGCCTGAATTCATTTCCTGGAGTGCACCTTTGAAATCAAAATCAACGAGACAATATCCGAATACAGCAAACCTGACTATGCAAACACCTGGGTAGCGTCACCAAACCGGTAAACTCTTATGTCACACTTTACTCCCCTATCTCTGGATCGATTCAACCAACAGGTGCTTGCATGCCAGGATGATGCTTTCACCCTGGCAGTCTCCATTCTGGGGGATGAGCGGTTAGCCTATCAGGTGATACAGGAAGTTATCCGGCAGGTTTACTCCAGGCAGGGAAATGACGACAACGTCATCGCGGTAAAGGTATTGCAGGGTGTGATTTTACTGTGCAGGCAGGAAAAGCCATCCAGGGGGCGCGATGCACCTGAATGGGTACCCGGTTGGAACCTATTGGAGCAAAGTGAACAAGAAGCCATATTACTGGTCGATGTTTTGGGTAAAACCTACCGAGACGCTGCACTGTTACTCAACTGTTCGGAGTGCGATGTTGCCCGGTATGTTGCCTTCGGCAGGCGCAAGCTGACCCGGAGCATCCATTCAAAACCTGAATTGCACAAAGAAAGGATGGAAAGCGGAGATTAAGTTCCTCCGCTTTCTTCAATAACCCATCAATACTGTCGAAGCACTTCCTGGCATTGCCAAACCTTCCAGAAAGGCAAATGCGTAAAAGCAGCATACAAAGAACAGTATGAAACACTCGGTTAACAGATCATTTTTACTCCGCAGTATAACGAAAGAACTTATTCAACGCCTCAATACTCGTGTGATACACGATCACGCCCTTAGGCAGTACCATCTATCGAACCAACATCCACGACAATGACTTCGTCTGTTTCGCACAAAAATCCACCCGTTTTTATATTCAGATACACTTTATTTAATTCCCTCCTCATTCACACCCAGTTGTTCCGCAATGGCTTGCGCGACCAGATGTGAGGCATTTGGTTTGGCCAGGCGACGGCAGTTGGCAGCAATCTTTTCCCGCTTTTCGGGATGGTTGAGCCAATCGCGTAAGATTTCAATGATGCGTTTTGGCTCGGGAGCCCAAACACCGGCACCTTCGCTGACCACATACGACACATTACCATCTTCCTGGCCGGGCATACGGCTGTAAAGGATCATCGGCAAACCGGCGATAAATGCTTCGCTGATTGTGCCGGGACCGGCCTTGGTTAAAAGAATATCCGCACAGCGCATAAAATCGGGCATCTCGTGTACAAACCCATAAATGAAGGTGGGCATCGACCAATTTTCAGCTTCCAATTGTCTCTTAAGTTTATGGTTGCGGCCTGTTACGATCACCAAGGCTGCATGCAAATTGGCGTTGGAGATGAATCGCGCCACTTTTCCAAGCGGTCCCATTCCATCACCCCCGCCAATCAGCAGAATCACCGGCAGGTCTTGAGGCCATCCCAGCCGTCCGCGAATCAAACAGCGGTCCTCGACGGGCAGAGAAAAGCGCTGTCCGACAGGCAAACCCACTACGCGAATCTGATTAGGTCGAAGCCCATAAGCCAGCCCGTGTTGGCGGGCAATTTCAGTAGGCACCAGAACCAGATCGGAACGGCGGTTATACCACAAGGCATGCGTTGAAACCATATCGGTTACCACAGTAATAAAAGGAGGGGAACCAGTCTTCAATGCGCGACTGACAGGGATCACCGGGAGGGGATGTACCGAGACCAGTAAGTCATAAGGGTGCTCTTTAAGCAGTTTGAAGGCCGCGTGCCGGATATATGGCCATATTACCCGATAAAAAATTCGTGTACGCCGCGGCCCATCGCTTAGTTTGTATCCAAACTCCCAAACATTGGGCACCCTGGACATCGGGGGATATAGCTCAGGTGCCAGATCGAATGGCGGTGGCGCATATTCTTTGAAAAAATCAACCATTTCAGATGAAATACAATTTGGAAAATCCAGGTTGATAGCTTCGATGATCGCTTCTGCCGCGCTACGGTGCCCGCCACCGGTATCAGAAAACAAGAAAAGAACGTGCGGTCGCTCAGGTTCCGTGTGAATCAATGATCCTTTTCGGAAAGACAAATCGCTTAGGTTATTCTTATTCAAGATTTGTTCCAGGAATTCAAGACTGGATCATGCGCTGATCAACATCAATCGTTCTCCTGGTTGAGGGCCATTGACAGCAGTAGCCCAGGAGCCTCCGGATTTCGGAGAGGTGTGTTTCTGTGGCGCGCTCACCGGTATCAACCAATTCTCTCACCCGGTCATACCCGGCGATTGTATTGATGCTGACCGGGAGTTGAGGGGATATCAACACATCAGCGGGGTATTGATGCATTTTATTCATCTGTTCAGCGTTTCTCAGGGTATACAGGGTATCATCGAGAACTTCCAGTGTAGTAGCAAGGCCGTCGGGAATCCAGCGATGATTCCCGATCCACCGGCCGATACCACCTGTACTGGCCAGGCCAATGTCCACTGCGATGACCACCTCAGCACCCATTTTTCTGACCACATCGATCGGTAAATTATTAAGGACTCCACCGTCAACCAGCCGCCAGCCGTTCATTTCCACCGGCATAAACAGACCGGGAAGAGATGTGGTGGCTCGTACCGCTAATGCAAGCGGCCCTTCACGTAACACGACTTCCTGATGGGTTTTTAAATCCACGGTAACCAAAGCCAATGGGATGCGCAGATCTGAGAAGGTTTTTTCTCCAAACTCTTGCTGAAAGAATTCGAATATCCGCCGGCCGCGAATCAAACCGCCATTCGGCAAGCCTGGATCAGCCAGGTGCAACATGTGACGTTTCCGTGTTGCAGCCAGTGCTTCGCGTTCCAGGTCATAGGAACTCATCCCGGCGGCATAACCGGCTGCAATAACTCCCCCCATGCTCGTCCCTGCCAAATAATCAACCGGAACCCCTGCACTTTCCAATACGCGCAGTACACCGATATGCGCCAGCCCGCGCGCACCGCCGCCGCTTAAAACCAATCCAATGGATGGCTTATTATGAGTCATCGTTCTGGTCCATTCTTTGTTTTGAATAGATCTTTATCGCTTCCTGAAGATGTTCCCGCCGAAAATCTGGCCAGAGAACCGGTGTACTCCAGAAAACTGCATGGGTAGTGCGCCAGAGCATAAAATTACTCAGGCGCCATTCGCCGCCAGGACGGATCAGCAGATCAATATCGGGACAATTTGGGCAATAGAGATAATGAGCAATGAGACTCTCATCTACATTCACATTCACGTCATTCTGAATATCTTGCGCATGCTCAGTCAGAATAGCTTTGAAGGCATCTACAATTTCAGCCCGCCCTCCGTAATTGAGGGCAAGATTTAATATCAAACTGGTATTTGTTTGAGTCGCTGAAATAGCTTTATCCAATGCATTCAGTACCTCAACGGGTAAGCCATCTCGCCTTCCCATTAATTGCAGTCGAACATTGTTTCGCTGCAGCTCTGACAGTTCATGAATTGCATAATCCTCTGCCAGAAACATCAGGTAATTGACTTCGTCCCTTGGCCGGCTCCAATTTTCCGTCGAAAATACATAGAGAGTCAACACCTGGACGCCAAGATCGATGCAATCTTCTGTGATTTGATGTATCTTTTGAATCCCAACCTTATGCCCGGCAGAACGAGGAAGCCCACGAGCTTGTGCCCAGCGACCGTTTCCATCCAAAACGATTCCTATATGGCGAGGTATGAATCCTTCCTCATTTGTCTGATATTCCATATTTATCCTGTCAAACTTAACTTTCCGGCAATGGCCGTTCATGGCCATCATTATGGCCGTTGGGTTGGATATAATATTTCTCCCAGAGAGGGGCAGAAAGATTCTGGTAAGCGGCGTCGTATTCGTCCATTCCGCGTGCATAACCTGGGTCCAACAAAGCTTTGCGTGCATTTTCATCGGTAGGTTCGGGTTCATGTTGGGCGATCAGATTGCGCAGATCGCGATGATGGTCTCGAATGATGCATGGTGCCAACCAATTACCTTTCTCCTTCCGGTATGTTCCTTGCCAGTTGCGGATGCCGGTAAAAAACGGGTTATCCCAGACGTTATTCAAAGTTCCGCCGTTGGCATATACCTCACGGATGTCCATGGGGGAATAGGGTACAAATACGCAAGGAGAGACTGCACCATTCCAATCGATATATAAATATCCTCCCCCATCGGTACGCCCAGCCGCCAGACACCCATCCGACAACGTACCATGATTCCAAAAATCCGCCAGGAAGATATGACGTACCTGGATGATTTCCCACACCCGCTTCCACATCCAGACGCGCTGCTCAGGGGTAGGCATCAGATCCAGGGTGTACGAGCGACCGATGGGCATGTAATGGAAAAGCCAGCCATACAGGGCGCCTTGTTTTTCAAAGAAGAAATCAATAAATTCATCAGAAAAAATTTCCTCGACATTATTGCGAGTAGCAGTAAGTGAAATGCCAAAAGGTACCCCTGCATGCCGTAGCTTCGCCATGGCCTCCAGTGCCTTGTCGTACACTCCGGCACCGCGCCGTTCATCAGTACGGCTGCGCCAGCCTTCGACAGAAATCGCCGGGGTTATGTTGCCCAATTCGGCCATTCGCTTTGACATCGCATCATCGATCAATATACCGTTGGTGTACATCAGGAAAAAGATATCCGGATTCTTCTCTACCGCGTCCAGGATCCCTTTTCCCTCGGAGTGATAAGCCAGCGGCTCCCCACCACTAATCACGATAAAGCGCAAACCCCACAAGGTTTTAGCCTCGGTGATGATACGGTCAACGGTATTCCAATCCAATTTCTCTGCATCTGCCCCTGCACTGGCATAACAGCCCGTGCAGTGCAGGTTACACGCTTTTCCTGGGCTGAGGACTAAAAAGCCGGGAGGATTGGTTCCATACTGATCATGAAATTGTGACATTACCGTTTGCTGGCCACCCTCGACCATGATGCCGCCGACAAGATTGCGGGCAACGTTTCGCATAACAGGACGGGACAAGTTATGGCTCAAAATACGATCGGCGGTGTTCCAGATGGCCGAGGAAAATTTGGTCCGATCCTCTACGACACCTGCAGGACGTGGTAAACCAGGGCGAGCTGGTGTTCGAGCACCCTGAATGTATTTTTGTGCGGTATTCAAGAAAGTATGTCGCAATGGTTTTGAATAGGCTAACAAGGATGTAGTAGAAACCAATGCTTCCGTTCCTAATTTTTCGACTGATTTTCTGATGATCGGTTTTGTTGACATTGCTTATCTCCGTAATGATGAGTATGAGAGCAATCTGTGGTTGATGCCTTGCTCCTGGTTGTATTACCCGGTTTAGTTATTTTTTCTCGTAAGGCCGAGACAAAACTATTTGTGTTCTAGATTCTGACCCCTTCCCTGTACCCGCTGTCTGGTGTTGGAAAGGCGGTCAGGAAATCCAGCTCGGCCAGAGGAAATTCACGTGCAATCAGAGGTAACAGTCCATTCATCAAGGCGGCCCTTTCTTCACGGCTCATATCTGTCAGAAATTCGCTCAGGTGTTTCTCAGCCACGCTTTTCAAAAACACCACGTGCTGGTCTTGAGGAATGCGCTCCCATACCTGCGGCCAGATTTTCATTGCCAGGTCAATCATTGTTTGTGGCGGTAACCGCCTGGCCAGAATACCACCGAACCAGAGTGCCCATTTCATCGAAACCTTATCTATTCTTTGGTTTTCTCGCTCTGAGCATCTATCCTGGCCGCCAAGTCCTGAATGTCTTGCTTGGTAGCCAGGCCTAATTCATCCAGGGCGTTTTTTACCTCATCGTGAATTAATGTACGCAAACTCTGGCGTTCTTCCTCCCCGCGTTGAATCAACCGTTCAACCAAATCCTTCGATTCCCCTTTTTGAACTTCCCCTCGCTGGGTAAGCTCATCGACTATTTTTTGAGCTTTGTCACGGGTCATTGAGAGCAAACCGATTCCTGCCAACAAATTCCGTTCAACTAAAGTACGCATATTTATCTCCTTACTTGTTAATTAATTTTCTTTGTATAAGGCAATACCAATTGTTCCCGGCCCCACATGAACGCCGATGACCGGGCTAAACTCGATGGTGAAGATTTCACTGCAATTCAACCGTTTTATCACCTCACCACGAAATTCTTGTGCTTCCTGAGGAGCATTTGCATGGACAATCCCCGCGTGCACGGGATGCCCGTTGGCCTGCTCTTCTGCGAGAGAAATCAGGCGTTGCAACGCTTTTCTTTTTGTACGCACGCGTTCCAGGGCATCGATTTTCCCTTCGGGATCGAAATACAGGATGGGTTTGATATCGAGCGCGGTACCCAGGTAACGTGTTGCCCCATTAATCCTTCCACCACGATGTAAATACTCCAATGTGTCCACTGCGAAAAAGGCACGCATTTGCTGAGCCACTTCCTCTGCTGTGCGTCTTACTTCCTGCAAAGATTTTCCTTGCTCTGCTGCTCGAGCCGCAGCGAGAATAATCAACACCTGTCCCATAGAGGTGATATGAGTGTCGATAATCTCGACCGGCACGCGATTGAACTGGCGTGCGGCTGCCTGAGCCGAGGCCACTGTGCCGCTGATGCCGGAAGAAATCAACGTAGCGACAATCCCATCGCATTGATCTGCCAGCTTTTCAAAAACCTGTAGAAAATCCTGGCTGGAAGGCTGTGAAGTGGTTGGAAGAGTCTTGTTGTGAGACAATCGCGTGTAAAACTCGTCAGGGGTCATGTCGACCCCGTCGAGAAAGGTCTCATTTCCCCATTGAATCTTAAGCGGAATAGTCTGAATGTTGTATCGCTTAATCGACTCTACCGGTAGATTTGCTGTGCTGTCTGTTATAATTGCAATCTTGGTCACCGAATCACCTGTTCGAAAATAACGAAAATATCAGTTAAAAAAAATTAACCAGCTAAAATATAAACCGCCTCGCGCGTGAACTCCCCTATCAGGCGCCGGCTCTCCTCATTCAATTGCGAGAGCGCCTCTTCGTACCGACTGAAATTAGCCAGCAAAATAGTGGAATAATGACGGTTGGCACGCTCCATCACAGACAAAAGCATGGCAATTCCACTCATTACATTTAAGCTGATTTTCTGTGGCAATCCCACCTGTTGCAAACGCTCCAACAGCGCCCGAATTTCAGGCGTATCCTGGATCGTCGTCAACATCAGGATCACGGCCGTGATCAGTTCTGTAATATAAATGACCGGAGAACGCCTTTCCGGAATACGATCCAGAAGATTGGAGAGCAATTCTTCGTAACCGCCCGCTTTCCCTTCTCGCAGTTGTTGCAAGATCTGTTCTTTGACAACCAGCCAATCCATTAAATCATTAGGGTCACCAGCCAATTTGTTCATCAATCGATTGGCTTCCTGAGTCGGATAAAAGAGAACAACCGAACGGCCTGGGCCATGTTGTTCCGGGTTCGCCCGATACTCAGCCCGGATTAAGCCATGTTCTTCCAGCAAGCGCAGCATTTCATAGGCGGTTACCCTTCCAACGCCCAGACGTTCAGCAACCGTTACATAATGTAATGGCTGCCACATCTCCTGGTAAACATCCAGGAACTGTTTTAAGAATTGTTGTTGGCGGTAAGTAAGTTTCTTTTTCATAATATTCCGAAATTTACGAAAATATTATAATTCATCGTTATGAATCCTGTCAAGGTAAAAGCAAGGAAAGCCTCTGACCAGACAGGTTTTGGTTATATGTGCAGATGTAAGGTAATTATCCAGGGAAGAAAGAGCTGTAAAGCCCATGCCCAGGTAAACTGGCTGCCCAAACCAATGGCC
>JAJFTV010000047.1 GCA_021372725.1 Chloroflexota bacterium
GATTGCCCGCCACCTGATGGGGAATTTGTAATATCAGCAATTTGCTACTGGAAAATATATCATAAAGATTCTATTCTTTCTTTGCTTCCTATGTGAGGTTTCCTCGTGCTCAGACCTGACAATCAGGGTGAATTTTCAGTAATTGGTTGATTATGCAATGGGCTCTCGGGCGGATGCTTCGCTCCCGCTCAGCATGACAATGTGGGGGCGCGTTTCCATAACCAGCCCATTCATCACCGGTCCTTGGGCGGATGCTTCGCTCTCGCTCAGCATGACAACGGGGGGCGTGTTTCCACATCCAGCCCATTCATCACCGGCTCTTGGGCGGATGCTTCGCTCCCGCTCAGCATGACAACGGAGGTGTGTCTGCATTAACGACGCGTAAATTTTCCTCCTCTGCACTGGCGGTCAGCCCTGATGAATAAACAGCAGGCTTATAATTGTGCCATGACAAACTCCCTTAAACGACAATTCCTGCTGGATCCATCGATCACCTTTCTCAATCACGGCTCTTTCGGGGCTTGCCCCGCTCCGGTGTTTGTGGCATACCAGCACTGGCAGCGACAATTGGAAAGCCAGCCTGTCCGTTTATTAGGCCGCGAACATCCCCAACTCAACCGGAACGCCCGCCATGCCCTGGGCAGCTATCTGAATGTGGATGGCGATGACCTGGTTTACGTTCCCAATGCCACTCACGGGGTGAACATCGCAACCCATCACTGGCGCTTCAACCTGGTGATGAGATTCTGACCACCGACCACGAGTATGGCGCCTGCAATTATGCCTGGGAGTTTGCCTGCCAGAAAACCGGCGCCCGATACGTGGTTCAACCGATATCCTTTCCAGCCCAATCGAACGATGAGATGCTCAACCAGTTCTGGCGGGGGGTGACAGACCGCACCCGGGTGATCTACCTCAGCCACATCACCTCGCCCACAGCCCTGCGTCTGCCGGTGGAAGCCATCTGTCAGCGCGCCCGCGTATTCGGCATCACCACCGTCATCGACGGAGCACACGCGCCGGGGCAAATACCACTGGATTTGCAGGCGCTTGACGCAGACATTTATACCGGCAACTGCCATAAATGGATGCTCAGCCCCAAGGGGGCGGGATTTCTCTATGTGCGGCGTGGTATCCAAAAGCATATCGAGCCGCTGGTGGTGAGTTGGGGCCGCCATTCCCTGCCCGAAAAAAGCGCCGGCTCCCAGTTCCTGGATGATCTGACGTGGACAGGCACCCACGACCCCGCCGCGTACCTGAGTGTACCGGCAGCCATCCGGTTTATGGAAGAATACGACTGGAACACGGTTCGGCAGGAATGCCACTCACTGCTGATGCACACCCTGCCGCGTATCCGCCAGATCACCGGCATGCCGCCGGCTTACCCGGATGATTCTGACCTTTACAGCCAGATGGCTGTTTCCATCCTGCCGCCCGAAACGGATATTGAGACTCTCAAAGTGCGCCTGTATGACGAGTTCAAGGTGGAGGTGCCGCTCATCGATTGGAACGGCATGAAGCTGGTGCGCATTTCTGTGCAGGCTTATAACACGCCTGAGGATCTGGACAGGCTGGTGGAGGGTCTGCGAGTCCTGCTGCCGCAAACCTGTACCCGGTAATCAATTATCTTGTCCTGCAAACAATTCCCATTTTGTCATGTCGAACGCAGTGAGACATCCGCCAAGGGCCAACCCCGGAATTTTCTTGATATGCAAACATCTCTTCCAGAGTGATGCGTGCCCGCTCAATCCAAATGGAACCGTCCCTTTATTTGTTTGCAATTGCAATCCACGGATGGGTACCGAATTCGTTGATGGTTTCCCCTTGCCTTCTCGTTGAGCACCTTCCCCAAAGATTTACCTATTGACTTCTCCATCCTTCTGATATACAATCCTTCTAAATCTTTATCAGAACAGGCGATGAAGAGGACGAGTAAGAACTGCACAACGGCACAGAGAGCAGGTACCTGGTGAGAATCCTGCCCGAACGACACTTCTGAATGGACCTCGGAGCTGCAAGGCAAAACGCAAGGAGTAGCCTGAGCCGGGACGCTCCCGTTACAGGGCAAGGGTATTAAATCACACCATAGCGTATGACACGTACCTGATCGAGTGAAGCTGGCTCCCTTCCCCCCGCTGCATCACCGGCGGGTTTTTTCTTTAACCCCCCACCGCTGATAGTCAGGGAAAGCAAACCATTACAAGCTAGCCTAAGTTGGGTGGCACCACGGACAAGACGTTCGTCCCAGACAGGGATGAACGTTTTTTGTTTAACTATCTATCTACAAAGGAGAATACTATGTCTGAACAAACCCGTTATATTTTGAATGAAAGTGACCTGCCGAAGTTTTGGTACAACATCAATGCTGACAGCCCCATCGCACCCTCGCCGGTACTGAACCCGTTGACCAAGGAACCGGTCACGCCTGAATTTCTCTCCGTGCTGTTCCCCATGGAGCTGATCCGGCAGGAAATCAGCACCGAGCGCTACATCCAGATACCGGAAGAGGTGCGCGAGATCTACAAGCTGTACCGCCCCACTCCCCTGCACCGTGCAATACGGTTGGAAAAAATGCTCGGTACGCCGGCCCACATCTACTACAAGAATGAGAGTGTGTCTCCGGCCGGCAGTCACAAACCCAACACGGCCATTGCCCAGGCTTTTTACAACAAGGCTGCCGGCACCAAAGCCCTCACCACCGAGACCGGCGCCGGGCAGTGGGGCTCATCACTGGCCATGGCCTGTAAAATGTTCGACCTGGATCTTGAGGTCTACATGGTAAAAGTTTCGTACCAGCAGAAGCCGTACCGGAGGGTTTTCATGGAAGCCTACGACGCGCAGGTCTTTGCCAGCCCGACCGACCGCACTGAATGCGGGCGAAGGCTGCTGGAGCAGGATCCGGATAGCCCCGGCTCGCTGGGGATTGCCATCTCGGAAGCGGTGGAAGTGGCGGCCGCCTCCGGTGGGATCAAAAAGTACAGCCTGGGTTCGGTGCTCAACCATGTGCTCACCCATCAAAGTGTGATCGGCGAGGAAGCCCTCAAACAGATGGACATGGCGGGCGAGTACCCCGATGTGGTCATCGGTTGCGTGGGCGGCGGATCCAACTTTGCCGGTCTGGCCTACCCTTTCCTGCGCCAGAACCTGCTCGATGGGCAGCGTACCCGTCTGCTGGCGGTTGAACCCACGGCCACACCCTCACTGACCCGCGGAGTGTACGCCTATGATTACGGTGATACCGCTCAAATGGCCCCCATCATGCACATGTACACACTTGGCCATACCTTTGTGCCGGCCGGCATCCATGCCGGCGGGCTGCGCTATCATGGCATGGCTGCCAGTCTGAGCGCTCTCTATGATGCCGGGTTGATCGAAGCCCGCGCCGTCAAGCAGCGCACCACCTTCGAAGCTGCACTCACCTTTCTGCACGCCGAAGGCATCCTGCCGGCTCCGGAAAGTGCCCACGCCATCCGGGTTGCCATCGATGAAGCCCTGGATGCCAAACAAAAGGAAGAGAAGCGTGTGATCCTGTTCAATCTTTCGGGACACGGCCATTTTGATCTGTCGGCTTATGAGAAATACCTGGCAGACGAATTGGAGGATTACGAGTACCCCACAGAGGCGGTGGAAGAAGCCATTCAGCACCTTCCAAAGGTGGCAGTGATGTAGGAAAATTGATGAAAACAGGAATCAAAGCACTTTTCACAAAAACGATACTTCCGATCCAGGCTCGAGCCTGGATCGGCAAAGAAGTCGAATATAATCAGTGCCAGACAAAATTGATTAACAAGTAGAGTAAAAGATGGATACAAGAAAACGCATTTTTTCAGGAATTCAGCCTTCGGGCAACACACACATCGGTAACCTGTTGGGAGCCATCCGCCATTGGGCTGCGCGGCAAACCGAAAACGACAACCTGTTTTGTGTCGTCGATCTGCATGCCATCACCGTCTATCAGGATCCGGCGGAGTTGAAAAAGCACACGCGCGAAATGGCCGGCCTGCTGCTGGCAGCGGGTATATCACCCCAACATTCCATTCTGTTTGTGCAGTCCCACGTCAGTGCACATGCCGAACTGGCCTGGATTCTCAATTGCGTCATCCCCATGGGTTGGATGAGCCGCATGACACAGTACAAGGAAAAATCAAAAAATCGCGAGAACGTGAGTGTGGGCCTCTTTGATTACCCGGCCCTGATGGCGGCGGATATCCTGTTATACCAGACCCACCAGGTGCCGGTGGGCGAGGATCAAAAGCAACACGTCGAGCTGGCGCGCGATACCGCACAGCGCTTCAATAATCTTTTCGGCGAGACATTCACCATTCCCGAGCCGGTCATCGCCGGAAACGGAGCCCGCATCATGGGGCTGGATGATCCCACCAAAAAGATGAGCAAAAGCAGCCCGCGTGCCGAAGGCGTCATCCTGCTGCTGGATCCGCCGGATGCGATCCGTACCAAGATCCGCCGAGCCAAAACCGACTCGCTGTCCGGGATCGTGTTTGACGAGGGTCGGCCGGGTTTGTACAACCTGCTGGTGATCTACGAACTTGTCACCGGACTGGGAAGATCCGAGATCGAGGATCGTTTTACCGGCAAAGGGTACGGAGTTTTCAAAAATGAGCTGGCCGAGGCGGTGGTCGAATATTTGCGCCCATTGCAAACAAGATATGCCGAGTTCACCGCCGATCCGGCCAGGCTGGATTCCATCCTCGCTGAAGGTGCAGCCAAAGCCCGCCCTCTCGCCGAACAGACTCTGAAGCTGGTGAAAGAGCGGGTTGGGCTGGGATAGCACTCGGGAAAAATACAGTACAATGGTTGCATGAGCTCGACCCCTCCCCTTACTGAGCGCGAAAACGAGGTCATCAACTGCCTGATGCAGGGGCTCAGCAACAAGCAGATTGGGCTGGCGCTGGGCATCACCACCCGCACCGTCGAGTTCCATCTCGGCAAAATCTATGCAAAACTGAACGTCACCTCACGCTCAGAGGCCATTTTGAAACTCAGCGAGAACAACCGCAGCCTGACTGTGGACAACCACAGCCAGGCTGCAGGCCATCCACAGGCCGCAGAGCCGTGGGAATCCACAGTAGACCCAACCCATGATCCGCAGCAAAATAACGACAGCGTTATTTTGAAAAGGAGACATTTCATGGGTAGACCATTGCGAACATTTATCTACATCATCCTGATCGTTATATTGTGCGGTGTGATTTTCCTGTTATTGTGGAACTTTTCCTTTACCCGGACACCCGGCACTTCCCCGCAGGGAGAGGGCGCACTGCCAATCCCTTCACCCTCATTGCCTCCCCAGACGGTTCAGGTGACTGCTGCACCCACCCTCTCGGCCAGGGAGCGCAACACCGCCGAAGTGCTGCGCCTGGCAGAGGAATACGACCAGGCTGTCAAGAAAGAACTGGAAAAAGGAAATTATGAAACCGGCACCGACCCGCAAAGCGGAGAAAATATCATCCTTTTTCAAGGCGATTCAAAGGATCGGCTTCTTCAGCTCAACGATGAACTGAACCAACATCTGCAGGAGCTGCTTCACCAGTATAAAGCCCTGTACATCGCTGAAGTGCAGCCCACTCCTTTCCCGACCAAATCCATCGAAACCGAAAACGAGGCTTATTTTCAGCAATTGGTGGATCAATATCCCGTATTCTTTGACCAGGTATTGGCAGAGGGTCCCACCGTTCCGGTCTATGACCCGGCGACAGGATTGTATGACGACAGGGTAATCGGCGATGCCTATGCCAAGAGTGAAATCATGGTCGATGCGATGGGAGCCCTGCGGGATGCCCCGCAGATGGCTAAGGTGGATCAGGCAGCGCACACTGCCGCCATCCGTGAGGCGCTGGACAACCCGGATTTGCAGCTAACTTTCCAGCAAATTTCCAGCCTGGCCAATGCGCCCTGGATCGGCAGCACAGCCGTATACGTGGATGAACAGGGGGCGCTGTATTCCGTAGCCATCGATGCCAGCCGTCTGGCAGCCATCGAACCGGCCGTCAGAACTGAAGTGCCTGCCATCGAAGTAAAGAGTATTGAGGAAGTCCGCTCAATTGCAGAAGAGTTTGCACTGAAAAACTCGCCGCACTATTCTGAAATGCGCACTGACTTGCAGTTTGAAGAAGGCAGCAAGGGAGATATTTACTTCTACACCTGGCGTATGCAGGGCGTCGATTGGTCAGAGACATCCTGGAAGATGATGCCACCCTTTTTGCAAATCGGTCTGTCGGCCGACGGTAAAATTGTGACCTATAACAACACCCTGGATTTGTACGAGGAACCCGGCAAGTAGTGATGTTCCTTGATGCAAATATTTCTCCACCCATCGAGGGGCGGGAATAAAGGGGCATGTTGAAAACGAGGGCAGTCATGAGCCATAAGGGGTACGCCCCTGTTCTATCTTCATATTGAAGACAATTCTATAAAGGGTATGTGTTAACTGAATAATACGGCCAAAAAGGGGCTGTCAAAAGTAGACAGCCCCTTTCTGTCATTTCGTGTTGGCTACCTCTTTGCTATGGCGTAGCAGACCATGCGATAATCTGACCCACATCTGGCAGAAGGACCACCTGGCAGGTGTCAGGCTGTACTATGACCGACTTTTTCACGGTTCCAGCAGTCTCCTGAACGGAAACGGAGAGGGCAAGCCACTCGCCATCCGGGCTCCAGCCGCCAGGGTTTGCCCCGCTGCTCAGGGACGATACCAGCCGTTTTCCACTGCCATCCAGATTGGCAATATAAACTCCGTAAGCAGGTACCCCGAAAAGCTGTTCATTGAAAGCCACACGCGTTCCATCCGGCGACAACTGCACAAAACCGCCTTTGGCGTTCTCGATGACAAACATATCTTCGGTCAAGCCGGTTTCCACATCCAGCACCTGCGTCTGGCTGCCTTCTATTCCCAGGCTGGTCATCACCAGCCGCCGGTTATCCGGCAGCCAGCCAACCAAAAACCGGACCTCACTGGCATCGGCCACCTGCCGCATGCCGCTGCCATCGGGGTGGCTGACATATATACCATCGTTGCTGCGCACAAACGCCAGCCACTGTCCATCCGGTGACCATTCTGCATGGTAGTCTTCGGTCACCGAGCCGGGAACTTGCCGGGATTCCATCGTAGCGGTATCCAGCAGCATCAGGCTGGGACCGTCGCTCTCGATGTATGCCACCGTGGAACCATCCGGTGATATTGAGCCCCAACCTCCAAGCAACAGCTCCTGCCGGTTGCTTCCATCCAGATTGACCAGCGATAATTGCGGCATCAGATAACCGGTGGTTTCCACCAGCAGGCGGCCGCCCAGGCCTTCGGGCAGTGTGCCCGGCTGTGAAGATAACTGCTGCCAGATTTCATCCGTCAGACAGACCGTATCCGGTGAAACAGCCGCGGCTGGTGTGCCAGCCGGTGCAGGTTCACTGCTGACCTCCGGCGGTGTCCAGCTTGCCCGCCATTCTGCCTTCACGAGATAGGAGATGGCTGTGACAGTCAGTGAATGCAAGCCGGACGGCATTTCAAAATAAGCAATACTGGTCACCTGCTGACCTGCCTGTAGATCCTGTGGTCTGCCGGAACCTGGCCCGCCGCCTGCAGCGGCCGTCTGGTCTTCCTGAGGCTGGTTCAGGGCATCTTCCAACCCGATTCCCATGACGGCCGGATCGTTTTCCATCAGGATATCGAGCAGCACCGCGTTACTATAGAGATCATGTTCCCGCAGGCTGGCGGAAATTGCATGCAGGGTGAGCCCGGCGGCCTGCACCCTCTGGTCAAGCTGCCAGGTCTGCCCTGACTGCGGGTCAGCCCCAAAATCGATGCTGAAGGCCGCCGAAGGGTCACTAACCGCCTGGTTAACCTGCATGCTGCTCACGACAAGCGTCCACGGCCCGGGGTATGATTTACTGTTCGTTTTCAACGCCCACATACTACTCGTTGGTGATACGGGCCCGAGACTGTAATCAGGTTGAGTCTCTTCGAATGGGATGTCATTCCCCTGGGCGTCACTGAGCGTCACAGTGCCGGCCAGCCACGGGTCAAAGCTCACCAATGAATAATTCTGGCCGTCCCAGCTTGTATGACCTTGCAGTTGGAAACCGTCCTCCGTTTCGACTACCCGGTCGAGAGTCAATTGGATGCCGAATGGCGCTGCTTCCCCGGCCGAATCCGTTGGAGACAAAGCTGTATCCTGCCCCCCAAGTGTTTCAGTTGGAGTGGTCAGTTCATAAACGGGCAGCATTTCGAAGTCCGGCGGTGCAGTCTCAAAGACCAGCGGGATTTGCCAATCCTCCGGTGCAGCCCCGGCCGGCATCGATTCAAGTCGTTCGATCACCAGGGTAAATTCATCCGCTCCGGCTGGCAGAGCCGGAAAGACCAGACGCGTTTGGTAACCGGTGCCCCAGCTTTTCCCTTTCCCGCCGGTTTGAGTCAAAATCGAACCGTCCGGCAGCACCAGCATGGCCAATCCGCCGGTCATGGCGCCCTCCCCTTGCGAGTTGGCGGTCGCCACCGACAGTCCGTCGGTCTGGTAAATCACGATAGTGTGCAGATCATCGCCAGCTCCTTCAGTCACCTGCAGGGTGATGCCATCACGCTCCACAGTGGCGGGTTCGGCCAGGACACGCAGCGAGGAGCCTTCCTGCATAATTCCCACTTCCGGGATATATCCAAACAAGCCCCGCACGGCAGCCAGAACACGTTGCGGCCCAATCGCCAGTACCGTCACCGCCAATACTAACAGGATGATGACAGCAGCAGCCCAGCCGCGTTGCAAAATGAACGGCCGGCGCCGGACAGGCTTTGCACCGAGATCCTGTAATGCCTGCTGGTGAAGCCTGTCTTTGAGGCTCAGAATGAACGCGGTACTGGCATCAGGCACGCCCGAGGGCGCACCCATGACCGCCAGAATTTCATTTTCAAAAGGTGAAAGGGGTGTTGTTTCACTCATGATAATCCTCCAACTGGCTTTCGAGCCGTGCCAGCAGACGGTAGATGGTTTTCTTGATTGCGCCTTCACTGCGATTTAACAACTGACCGATTTCAGAATAGGACAATCCGGCTGTATAGCGCAGCCGCAGCAGATCATGTTCCTCTTCAGGGAGAGCGGCGATCAGGCAGGTCAGGGCCTCTCTGCGTTGGTTGTGGATGACATCCTCCAGAATGTCCACATCCCCTGCAATATCTGTGGTGTCATCCAGCGCGGCAGGTTCCCGGTCTTTGCGGTATATATCCACCGCCTTGTGACGGGCGATGGAGAAAAGCCAGGCAGAGAAATAGCCTTTGTGACGGTAACTTGCAAACCCGTTCAGCGCGGCCAGGAAGGTCTCGGCAGTGGCATCTTCAGCATCGGCCCGGTTTCCCAGCCGGCTGTAAAGGTAGCGAAACACGGGCTGGACATGGCGCAGATAAAGCTGTTCAAACGCCTCGGGCGTCCGGTTGTTCCCGTCAAGCAGTTCAGCTTCTTCCATATCGGGATTTTCATCCATTGCTGTTTTTTCACGTAGTGCTTTTCGGAATGTACGATCGGTCATAAAGATCCTTTACTCCCGGGATAATTCGGTTTTGAGCTCTACAGGTTAATCGGGGGAAAAAGAAAAAAGGGACAAAACTGTCAGTTTTTTGAGGATCTTTATGTGATCAGGCTACGCTTTCGGCATCCTTGTTTTCCTTGCGATGGTTCCACTCCCGGAACCAGTAAGCCATCGCCTTCCACTCGCCCCATTCGGCAAAAGCGTCTTCGATCTGCCTGGCCGTCACCGGCTCACCGTTGTACCACTCATGGGAGACGAGATGTGTGGCCCAGGTATCGACGGGCAGGTAATCACCCCGTCCCAGGATCAGCAGCAGGTTGGCGGCGGCATACCCGCCCACACCCTTCAACGTGAGCAGCTTTTTACGCAGCTCGAGGGTAGGCAGATCTGAGTTTTTGAGCTCTTCCAGTTTGATCTCACCGGAAGCCGCGGCACGCGCAATAGACAGAATATATGGGGCGCGGTATCCAAGGCGGGTTTCCTGGCGCAGCGTCTCCTCACTGGTGGCGGCCAGGGCTTCCGCGGTTGGGAAGGCATGCCGGGTGGGGTCATCCTCCAGCGGCTGGCCGAACTGCTCGATGATCTTGTTGTTCATACGGATGGTGGCTGACCACAGTGTGTTAGTGGTCAACACGGTTTTGATCACATCCTCGAAGAGAGTCGCCGAGCGCAGGAAGCGTCCCAGCGACTGCTCACGCACATGGGCAAGCTCGGGTTTGTTTTCCACGGCGGTATAAAAGCCGGATAGATCCACATCCATGCCCAGCATCCAGTGCACCTGTTCGACAAGCTCCTGCTGCGCAGATGAGCCGGTTGTGTTGGCGGTGGACAGCAGGACGCCGTCGGGCTGCCCGCTCAGCTCAATGGCAGCCGTGCGGCCATCCGACAGGCGCGTGACGTAGTGCAGCACCGCTGTTGTCTCATCATAGCGGAACGGAGCCAATTGCATCCACCCGTGCGAATGGACAACGGAATGAAAGGAGAATGGGTATTCAGTGGTGAGGTTTATCTTCATATGTTTTTGGGTAATGCGGAATTTTTATGTTACGAAACGACAGAAACATTGTACCAGAAATATGGATATTTGAACATACGTTCGATAACTGGGAGGGTGAACCGCGAGATTCACCTCTGTTAAATCGTAGGAGCCGTCACCCAATTGACCCGTTATGGAACCCTTCCCCCTCATTGTCATGGTGAGCGCAGCGAACCATCCGCCCAAGAGCCGCTGATTAATTGACCGGTTATGGAAACGCACCCCTGGGCGGATCCATTTTCGTGTCTTTCGTGTGTTTCGTGGTAATTCTTTTTGACCGCTCTCTTACATCCGTTCCGGAGCCGTCATGCCCATCAAATCCAGCGTATTGGCCAGCGCAATCCGGGCCGCATTCACCAGACCCAGGCGCGCGCTCGTCAACTCCGGCGCATCGGCATCGATCACGCGGCAGTCTCGATAAAACAAATGGAAGGTCGCGGCCAGATCCTGGGCAAAATGAGGCAGGTAATGCGGGCTGTAATCCCGCACCGCCTGGCTGACAATCTCCGGCAGTTGAACCATCTTTTTGATCAGCTCCAGCTCGGCCGGATCGTACAACTTCTCAAAATCGCTCCCGCTGCCGACCTGGTAGCCCTCTTCCTCCGCCTTGCGCAATATGGAACAAATGCGCGCATGGGCATACTGGACGTAAAAAACCGGGTTCTCGCTGGACTGCTTCAGCACCAGACCCAGGTCGAAGTTAATGTGCTGGTCATGGCTGGCGCTGATCAACATAAAGCGCAGCGCATCCGCCCCCACCTCGTGCACCACGTCCGTCATGGTCACATACTCGCCGCTGCTCTTGGACATGCGCACTTCCTGCCCGTCACGCAGCAGAGTGACCAGTTGGTAGAGGATGATCTCCACGCGGGCGGGGTCCAGCCCCAGAGCCTGCATGGCTGCCAGAACGCGCGGTTTGTCCCCCTGGTGATCGGCCCCCCATACGTAGACGGCTTTGCTGAAATTGCGGTCGACGATCTTGTTCCACACGTAGGCAATATCCGACGCCAGATAGGTGGGCCGGGCGTCCGGTTCGGGGATCACCTCTGCCGAACGAATGACCACCGCGTCCTGCTCCAGCCCAAACGCGCTGGCTTTGAACCAGGTGGCATTGTCCTTCTCGAAGATATAGCCCTTCTCCTTGAGCATATCAAAGACACGCTCGAAAGTGCCATCTTCATACAGGCTGCGTTCCGAGAACCAGTTGTCAAGCTTGATGTTCACCTCACTCAGGCTGGCCTCGATTGCAGCCAGGGTGCGCCGGATACCGATTTCGCCCAGCTCGTGCACTGCTTCCTTTTCAGGCATGTCCAAATATGTGCTGCCATACTCCCCGGCAATCTGCCTGCCCAAATCCTCAAGGAATACACCGGGGTAGAATTCCTCGGGCATGCGGATGCTGCGCCCCAGCGCGCCGGCATAGTGGGTGAGCAGCGTACGGCCCATTTTCCGCACTTTCGAGCCCAGATCGTTAACGTAATATTCCCGCTGCACGTCATACCCGGCTGCCTCGTACACACGTGCCAGCGTGTCGCCGTAGACGGCGTTGCGTGCGCTGCCGATGGTCAGCGGGCCGGTGGGGTTGGCGCTGACAAATTCAACCTGAACACGCTCGCCCTTGCCGATATTCACCCAGCCGTGCCGGCTGCCGGCTTCGATGATCTGCCCG
This sequence comes from Chloroflexota bacterium, assembly GCA_021372725.1. Lineage (GTDB taxonomy): Bacteria > Chloroflexota > Anaerolineae > Anaerolineales > Anaerolineaceae > JAJFTV01. Next base: position 12,234 of record JAJFTV010000047.1, read on the forward strand.
ACCTGGTTTTTCAGCCACGCCGGAGCCAGGAAAATATTGACAAAGCCGGGCTTGATCACCTCGATATGGTCGATAAAATCAGCATGCGGAAGATGTTTGAGAATGATCCCGGCAATCTGGAGCGGGGCTTTTTTACCCGGCCGGGCCAGCGACAGGCTGATCCCGCTGGCATAATCACCCTGTTCCTTGAACTTGGGTCGGTCCACCTTGATAGTGGGGATTTCGAATGCTGGCAGATCGCCGGCTGCCTGGGCAGCTTCAATGGCCTGCTGCAGCAGACCGGAGACTTGCAGGTTGAGGGGAATATCCATGGGTTTAATAATGTCCTTCGATTAGTCAATTATTCAGCGTTGCGCGGCGCAAGATACAAGGCAAGGATATTCTCCACCGGCACATCGGCCTGGATGTAATGGGCAGAAGTGCAGATATACCCGCCCCCCTTGCCAAGCACGTGGCACAACCCGGTGACTTCGTCCACCACTTCCTGCTGCGTACCGTAGGGCAGTGTCTGCTGCAGGTCCACCCCGCCGTGAAAGGCGATGCGGTCGCCAAATTCGTTTTTGATGCGGGCCATATCCATCCCTTTGGCGCGCGGCTGGAGCGGGTTCAAAATATCGATGTGCATTTCGTCGATCAACTCGTTGATCAGCGGATAGATGGCTCCACAGGAATGATACATGATCCGCACGCTGTGATCCTTGATGACCCTGTTCAGCCGCTGGTGACGGGGCAGGATGTATTTCCGCCACATCTTCGGCGACATCAGCAGGCCGTTCTGCATGGCTACGTCATCGTAGGTGTAAACCAGCTCGATCCTGCCTTTGGCCACCTTCATCAGACTCTCGAAATCGGCAATAAACAGGTCGGTGATCTTGTCCATAATGGCACACGGGATTTCCGGTCGGTCGTACAGATCGGTCAGAAAGCGATCCATGCCGTATAAGCCCCAGGATGTCTCGAAAATCCCGCCCACCTCGTAGCGGATATGGCGGGGCACGTCGGAATTGGCCTTTTCGATCTGGGGCCGGATGCTTTGCCAGTCAAAATATTCAGTGCGCGCCCATTTGCCATAACCGAGAACTTCGTCGACGGTTTTGCAGCCGGCCAGTGGAAAACTGGCATACTCATCATAGGTGGCGAACTCGTTGGCAACGGTCCGCCGGTGTGAGCCGAGCGCCGTATAAAAAGAGCCATCCGCACATACTTCCAGCGGCGGCCCGATGTATTCCGGTGCCACCAGCCGGCAGTCGACGCCCAGCAGGCGCAGCATTTCTTCGTCTGTGTCCACCGCCAGGTATTTTTTCAGCTTCCCGATTGTTTCCGGCACGCCCCAAAAATCAAACGGTACCCGGTCGGGGGTTTTCAGGCGGATGGCGGTATCCACGCGTTCGTACGGCGTCATCGAATCGGATGCCGGGTTACCAAAACGCTCTTCCAGCATACCGCGCACATCTTGCGGTTTCTCAGGCAGTTTGAAGCTCATTTCAGGATTTCTCGTAAAAAGCTCGTGCCAATTTCAGGCGCTTCAAGCCCGAAGGCCTCTGCAATCGTAGCGGCCACATCGCTGAAAGACTTGCGAATGCCAAGATTGACATCATCCCTCACCTGCTGGCCAAACACCAGCAGCGGGATGTACTCGCGCGAGTGGTCGGTGCTGGGCGTGGTGGGATCCACACCGTGGTCGGCCACAATCAGGGCGATGTCGCCCGGGCCCATGGCCGCACGGATGTGCGGGATGTGCCGGTCGAACTCTTCCAGCCTGGCGGCGTAACCCGCTACATCGTTGCGGTGACCATAGATCATGTCGAACTCGATCAGGTTGGAGAAGATCAGCCCGCTAAAATCCCCTTTCAGAAAGTCGATCCCGGCCTGGATACTGGCTTCGTTGTCCACCGTGTGACGGGTCTTGCTGATGCCGCGGTTGCCGAACAGATCGTCGATCTTGCCGGTGGCGTATACCTGCCGGCCGGCTGCAATCAGCCTGTCCATCATGGTCTCCCCCACCGGAGCCAGCGGATAATCATGCCGGCGCTCGGTGCGTTTGAAATTGGCGCTGTTCTCGCCGATAAACGGGCGGGCAATCACACGCCCCACGGCATGTTTGCCCTTCAGCAGGTCGCGCGCCATCTGGCAGTAGCGGTACAGCTCGGGAATGGGCACGATGGCCTCATGGGCAGCGATCTGGAAGACACTGTCAGCCGAGGTATAGACGATCAAATCGCCGCTGCGCATGTGTTCCTCGCCAAGCTCCTTGATGATCTCGGTTCCGGAGGCCGGTTTGTTGCCCAGCACGCCGCGCCCGGTCAGACGTTTGAATTCATCGATCACCTCCGGCGGGAAGCCGTCCGGGTAGGTGGGCAGGGGTTCCTGCAGCACCACACCCATCAGCTCCCAGTGCCCGTTGATCGAGTCCTTGCCGGCCGATCTTTCCTGCATGCGTCCGTAGGCGCCGCGGGTTTTTGTACGGGGCGGAACGCCCATGATATCGGTCAGGTTACCCAGTCCAATCTCACCCATATTGGGCAGCTTGAGCCCGCCCATTGCGCGGGCGGTATTGCCCAGCGAGTTGCTGCCCACATCGCCGTATTCAGCGGCGTCCGGCGCTTCGCCCGCCCCGACGCCATCCAAGACAATTACAAAAAACCGTTGAATGTCCATAAGCTGCCCTGTAAGACGAATTTTATTGTCCCAATTATACCCGCCCAAGGTCAAATTTCCATATCAAGCCAATTAATCACCGGCTCACGGGCGGATGTTTCGCTATCACCCGGCATGACAAAGAGGGAATGTTTCCACTGGCGGCTAACCTGATAACCGGGCTTTCAAATTCCTCTTTCCTTTCATCCCTGGTGGTGACCGCAAGTTATGACGTCTATCCTGAAAGCAAAATTCAATCTTGAGGATGTTGAAAAAAGATACGGCGTAGAATAATTTTAGACCTATTTTCCTTTATAATCTAGCTTGTCATCATTTTCTGATGCAGCCCTTTTCAGAGTGGGAGGAAATGTAGATCAGGGCAGCCGCAAGGGCTGCCCCTGCAAGGTTTATAAATGTGAGGACAGGGTTTACCCCTGCCCTAAAAATAGAGGTCGGGGTCGGACCTCATCGTACTGTTTAGTTAACAACCTCCGAAACGAAAGGATAGAACCCATGAACAAAACGCAAACGTGGATCGATTTTTATCTTGATGAACGCAACAGCGCCTTGCTGTACCAGGCCCTGGCCGAAATGGAAAAAGACGAACGCCTGTCAGGGGTGTATGCCCGCATGGCGGAAACAGAGCTGAAGCATGCCCGCGCCTGGGTGGAGAAACTGGCCCAGCAGAACCAGCCGGAGCCAAAGTTCAAACCCACCTGGCGTACCCGCACGCTGATCCGGCTGGGCAAACGCTTTGGCCCGTCGATGATCCTTTCAGCCATGGAAAACATGGAGCGCGCCGGTTCGAACGGTTATGCCGCAGAAGCCGGTGCAGGCAACATGGCGCGCCAGGAGCAATTCCACGGCCTGTTATTGAGCACGCTTTCGCGCACCATCCGGGGCGGCATGCAAGGCGATACACTGGCTCACATGGAAGGCCGGCACCGCGGCGCAGGCGGCAACGCCCTGCGGGCAGCCGTGCTGGGAGCTAATGACGGGCTGGTCTCCAACCTGAGCCTGGTGATGGGTGTGGCCGGCGCAACTCTCGACAACCGCACGGTGCTGATCACCGGCATCGCCGGGCTGCTGGCGGGCGCCATCTCGATGGCGCTGGGCGAGTGGCTGTCGGTGACGAGCTCGCGCGAGCTGTACAGCAAACAGATCGAAATCGAAAGCAAGGAAATTGTAGACGCACCCGAAGAAGAAGCCGAAGAACTGGCTCTCATCTACGAGGCGCGCGGTTTCAGTCCGGAAGAGGCCAGGCCCATGGCCGAGCGCATCCTGTCCGACCCGAACAGCGCGGTGGAAACGCTGGTGCGTGAAGAGCTGGGCATCGACCCCAAACAGTTGGGCGGTTCCGCCTGGGAAGCTGCACTGACCTCGTTTGTTCTGTTCAGCATTGGCGCGATCATCCCGGTGGTTTCGTTCTTCTTCCTGGACGGCATGACCGCCGTTCTGGTGAGCATCCTGTCCGGCGTCGTCGGGCTGTTTTTGCTGGGGGCGGCCATCACTTTGTTTACCGGGCGCACCGTGCTGTATTCGGGCATGCGCATGGTGGTGTTTGGCCTGCTGGCCGCGGCGGTCACCTTTGGCATTGGGCGTCTGATCGGCAGCAATGTGGGCGGGTAAGGAAAGCCGGCGGGGAGGTGCTTTTTGTGCCTGAGCGAGGCAGGGAGGATCAAGAAGAAGGTGAATTTATTAAGGCATTTCAGCATGATTATTAGAAACACAACGAAAGGAATGTGCCATTCATAATCAAAAATCCTTCCATAAAAGAAGGATCTCTTTATGACACCTTCATGAAATATTATGCGATAACAATGGTAATTATTTCAGTTATACTTGCATAAATATCCGACTATTACGGTTGATCTTTCAAAAGAAAGGAAAACGTTTATGGCAGTGCCTAATGATGTGTCTATGAGATTTATCCCTTTGGATGATCTTAAGTTCGATCCCCATAACCCAAGATTACCAGGTAGTTTTAATGCAAAAAATGAAAATGATGTAATAAATTGGATGCTCGGTGACGCATCATTAATTGAACTAATGGGTTCAATAGGAGAGCAAGGATATTTTCCGGGTGAGCCATTATTAGGGGTGCGTGACCAAGATGGAAAAATAATTATTGTTGAAGGCAACAGGCGACTTGCATCCGCAAAGTTATTATTGCATCCTGAGCTAGCTACGATTAAGAAAAACTCTGTTCAAAATGTAGCTGCTGAAGCGCTAGAAAAACCTTTACAATTACCTGTCCTTGTATATTCAAATAGAGAAGAAATTTTATCCTATTTGGGATATAGGCATGTTACTGGCATTAAAGCCTGGGATCCATTAGCTAAAGCCCGATACTTAAAACAACTTTATGATATTGAACGTAACAATAATAAGGATAACGAATCTACATTTCGCATACTAGCAAAAAAGATTGGTAGTCGTGCTGATTATGTAGCCAGACTATTAACAGGTTATGCAATTTTTGTGAAAATTGAAGAATGTGATTTCTTCAATATCAAAGGTTTAAATGAAGATAGTATTGATTTCTCTATTCTCACCACCGGTTTAAATTACGCAAACATATCTTCCTATCTGGGGCTTACATCCACAAATGATCCGTCTTTGGATAATTTGGAAGTTGATCATCTCTCTGAGTTAACCAATTGGTTATTTGCTAAGAACAGTGAAGGAAAAACTAGAATCGGAGAATCCCGCAACTTGTCAAAATTAAGTCAAATCATCTCGAATGCCAAGGCTCTGGAGGCGTGGAAACAAGGCGTTACTCTCGAACATGCAATAACATTAACAGAAACCCCATCTGAGATTTTCAAAAATTCTATATTTAAAGCGCATGATCAGATAGTAACTGCCCGGAATTACTCCCATTTAGTGGATAAACCGGAGAACAGTTTAGTAGACATATTATTTGAAGTAAGAAACATTACGATTGATCTATACACACTTATGTCCGATCGTTTGAAATAGAAACATTATGGCAAATATCAACATCACAACCCTAGAAACACCGCCTGGACAAAAAAATATATATACTTGGGCTGACTATATTGAGCTCTTGGCATTGCAAAATTTAGATAAAGAAATATCAAGGGCAGATGTAATTAATCGATTTCAGGAACGTAAAGATTTAGGAGAAATTGATCCAAATATAATTTCGGATGCAAATTTAATTGGAACTCAGGATGATAAATTAACTCGCTTTATCGATGATTGCTTTCGAAATTTGGAATATAGAATAGGGGCTTTCGGTGATAATTATCCATTTACTCTTATTGAGAAAGGAAAAGTATTACGGCGTAATGAAAATTTGTCTAATTTAAGCAAACTATATATTTTTTTACTACTTGCAGCAAATTTGAGGTACATAGATAAAAAAAACGGAAATTGTATTACCACTATGTTCGAGATAGTCAGTCTTGAAGCATTAAAAAATTATTTTCCGAAAGTTGCTTCAACAATTTTATTTGGAGCAAATCACCCTGACGCAGATGAACGATATAAAGGCAAACTTTCGGAGAAAATCAAGAATTTGGCAGAAGATTTGAATGAAATACACCTTATAAAAGAAGAAGACTTCGGCCCACATAATACAGGAGACGACGGCCTTGATTTGGTCGCATATATACCCTTTACTGACAAGGCCAGGGGAATGTTGTATGTTTTTTGCCAATGTGCTTGTACTGAGGAGTGGGATAAAAAACAAAATGATTGTAGTTTTCAAACATGGGACAGCAAGATAGATTTTACATGTTTTTTCTCTCACATGGTCTTCGTGCCTTTTTGTTTTCGAAATGCGACTGGAGATTGGTATAATTACCACAGAATATCGAAAAGCATACTAGTTGATCGTATTCGTCTTTATAATCTCTTTTTGAACAATCTTGAGTCACTTGAAAATATTGGGGAATTACCCGTAGTGGAGAATTTCTTATCCCAAAAAGAAACTATATTCTGACCAATTCTGACCATATTACATAATTCATGCTATTATCAGAACATAAGTAATTATTTAATTTGTGGAGTTTTGTATGCAATCAAAGCTCAAAGCAGTATCTTTATTTTCCGGTACTGGAGGGTTTGATTGGGGTGCCCAACAAGCTGGTGTCGAAATTATTTGGGCAAATGATATTGACCCACATGCAGCTAAAGCTTACCAATCGCTTTTCCCAAATGTTGAATTTGTTTTAGGTGATATATGTAATGTTTCACATTTCCCCAAAGCAGATATTCTTATCGGTTGTTATCCATGTACAGGTTTTAGTGTAGCAGCAAGAAGGCGCTGGAAGAATTTACAGGAACGTGACTTAAAAGCCAATGATAATAATTTCTTGTATAAAGAGTTCTTAAGGGCATTAAAGGATATAAAACCAAAATATTTATTTGTAGAAAATGTAAGGGGCATGACATCTGCAGATGGTGGTTGGTTTTTAGATCGACAGATACAAGGGTTCCAAGAGGCAGGTTATAAAATATGGAAAGGGCCATTATTCGCACCCGACTTTGGTGTTGCACAAGCAAGAACCCGGGTTTTTATAGTAGGAATTAAGAAAGATGAAGGTATCCCTGATTACATTTCGCCGATTCCTGAATACGGGCCTAAAACCAGTAAACCTTACCTGACAATAGAGGATGTCATAGGGAATATGGAAGAATGGCCTGATGGGGAATTTTTCGACTATCCGTTCCATGGGCATTACCTAACAAGAAACCGTAAACGAGGATGGCATGAACAAAGCTTCACCATCGTAGCTAATGCCCATCATGTGCCATTACATCCAATCGGCGATCCCATGATATATATCTCAAAAGATAAATGGGCTTTACAGGGTGATAAAAATCGAAGGCTTTCTTGGAAGGAATGTGCCGCCTTACAAGGTTTACCAGAAACAGCTATACCTAACGGAACATTAATGGATAAATACCGCGTTATTGGCAATGCAGTACCACCTGCTTTTGCTAAAGCTCTAATTAAGCCTATTTTTAAATTTTTCTAGTACTTTCGTGTCAGAAACCCATGCCACCAAAAAGAAATCCGGAAATTACTAGTCGGATAATGTCAAGAATAAAAAGCGAAGATACAAAAGTCGAAATTGCACTTGGAAGAGCTATGTGGGGTTTAGGCCTTCGATATCGCAAGCACTATCCCTTAATAGGGAAACCTGATTTTGTTTTTATAGGGGTAAAAGTAGCAGTTTTTTGTGATGGGGATTTTTGGCATGGTCGTAATTTTAATAAGATGGTAGCAGAAGGGCGTTTTGAAAATAATCCAAATTATTGGATACCAAAGATGTCGAAGACTATAGAACGCGACAAAAATTCAAAACGAGTTTTAGAATCTAAAGGTTGGTATGTTATAAGAATATGGGAAACTGATGTCTATAAGTCCCCAGTAGAGGTAGCTAAACAAATTCAAGAAATCGTTCAAAATCGAAAAATCAACCAAGAATAATGCCTTGAAGTGAATTAGGGTGTTTTTCATTCCATTTCCAATCTATCCTACACTTCCTACTTCCACTCAAAAAAACCATACCCGCTCCCGCACTCCCTCGAATCCCCAAAACTGGATTAGAATAGAGCAATTCGCACTCAAGGAGATAGTCATCTATATGGCAACCGAAAACAAAGCCCTTCAGCATAAAGACTCTTTAGGTGACTGGCTTATCCGCCTGATCAAGGGCGTCATCGTCGGCATCGGGGGCATCGTGCCCGGGCTTTCCGGCGGCGTGCTGGCCGTGGTATTCGGCATCTACGAACCCCTCATGCGCTTTCTGGCCAACATCAAGGATAAATTCGTGCAGAACGTGCTCTTTTTCATCCCGATCGGGATCGGCGTTCTGGTGGGTATCTTCGCCTTTTCCGCCGTGGTCGACTTTGCTTTCACCCATTACGCCGCGCAGTTCATCTGGCTGTTCATCGGCTTCATCTCGGGCACCTTCCCCTCGCTGTTCAAAACGGCTGGCAAACAGGGCAGAAAGACTTATCACTGGGTGATCCTGGCCGTCATCGCCGTGGGCACCTTTATTTTTATGCGCCGGATGGAAACCATCGGCAACGTATCGCTGCCCCAAACGACTCTCAACTGGCTGCTCAGCGGCGCCCTGATCGGATTGGGCGTGGTGGTACCGGGCATGAGCCCGTCGAATTTCCTGATCTACCTGGGCCTTTACCAGCCCATGGCCAGCGGCATCCGCCATCTTGATTTTGGCGTCATCCTCCCGCTCGCCCTGGGGCTGATCGTGTGCGTCCTCGCTTTTGCCAAACTGGTCTCCTGGCTGTTCAAAAAATCGTACACTTTCATGTACCATCTCATCCTCGGCATCGTGATCGGTTCCACCCTGGCCATCATCCCGTCCGGTGTCAGCGGTTGGACGGTCCTCGTGTGCGCCCTGATGTTTGCTTTTGGCGCAGCCTGCTCGTACGGGCTGGCCAAACTGGACGAGAAACATCCGCACGAGTCGCTGATTTAGTTAATCCCAACCCTCTTGCCTTTGGGAAGGGGAGGAATTCCTTTTTGGGGACTAGTCATCCCGTTTATCGATATCCGGCTCGACCCGCCCTCAAAATTCCTGAAATATGATATAACAAAAACACCATAGTTTTGCCTATCAACCGCAGGGAAAGTGAGGTTCTATGAAAATAAGCGACTGTATGAAGCGAAATGTGATTTTCTCTTCACCGGACATCAGCATCCGCACCACAGCCCAAATTTTGATTCAAAACCACATCGGCACGCTGCCCATTGTGGATGAATCTTCCCGGCTGCTTGGATTGGTCTGTATACGTGATTTAATCAAACTTGCCATGCCTGATTTTATTCAACTCATAGCAAATGTGGATTTTGTACATGATTTTGGTGCAGTGGAAGATGAGATTCCAAATTCTGAAATACTCAATATGCCCATCCATCAGATCATGAACAAGCCAATCTTTGTGGAAGAGTCCGCCGGCCTGATTCGAGCCATTGCATTACTTCAAGAGCATAAACTGAACGATCTGCCAGTAGTGGATGGCGCCATGCACCTGGTCGGCATTGCTTCTTATGTTGATATAGGCATCGCGTTAATATTGAACTGGAATACACCAGAATAATTATCAATATCATCTCACTGGATAAAACATGCTGCCCATCATCGTTTCTACATCAATATTTGCCATCTGCATTTTTCTGATTTTCTCGGAAAAGTTGAATCGCACGATTGCCTCTTTGGCAGGCGCCGTGCTGATGGTGGTTATGGGTCTGGTTTTGCAATTCTATACCGAAGATCAGGCCATCGCAACGGTTGACTTCAACACCATTGGCCTGTTATTGGGCATGATGATCCTGGTATCCATGCTCGAACCCACCGGATTTTTCCAATATCTAGCCATCAGTGTTGGCAAACTGTCCCACGGGAAACCCGTCAGACTCCTCCTGCTTTTAGGAACCGTCACCACAGTGGTTTCCCTGTTCCTGGATAACGTCACCACCGTGGTATTGATTGCCCCGGTGACCATATTGCTTTGTGAAATCCTGGGGATTAATGCCCAGCCTTATCTGATGGCTGAGGCGCTCTTATCCGATACAGGCGGTGCAGCAACACTGGTCGGCGATCCCCCCAACATTCTGATTGGCTCTGCATCGGGGTTTACCTTCCTGGACTTCTTAACCCACAGCCTGCCCGTTGTGATCGTGGTCTGGCTGTCAGCCCTGGGAATTTTGTTATTTCTTTATCGCAAAGAGCTTTCTCACAAACCATCCGATCTGGATGCATTAATGAAATTGAACCCAAATGATGCCCTTAAAGACCCAAAATCAGCCAGGAAAATCATCGTAGTTCTCGCCGGGATCATCCTTTTCTTTCTATTGGAAGAATTATTACACATCCGGCCCGCATTGGTGGCATTGGCCGGGGCGGCTATTGCCCTGGTCTGGATACGGCCTTCCATTCAGGAAACGCTCAAGCGAGTGCAGTGGGATGTATTGATTTTCTTTGGTGCTCTGTTTGTCATCATCGGGGGTATGCAATCAGCGGGAGTATTTGATGGATTTGTAAACCTTGCCTCTCAAATGAAAGGCTTGCCTCCCGTTCTTTTGGGTCTGATTTTACTGTGGGTTGTGGGGCTTCTTTCTGCTGTGGTCGACAATGTGCCCATTACCATTGCCCTCATTCCTGTCATCCAGGCATTGGGCAACGCCGGGATACCTGTCAATGCCCTGTGGTGGGCGTTGGTGTTTGGAGCCGGTTTTGGGGGCAACGGAACGATCATCGGTTCCACCGCAAATATTGTAGTGTCTTCCCTGTCGGAAAAAACGCGTAACCCCATCACTCCCAAGGTGTGGAACAAGCGTGGTTTACCAGTGATGGTAGGGACGTTGATTGTTGCGAGCCTGTGCTACCTGCTTCTTTTCAATTTTTTGAGTAAATAGATTTTTATCCTGGAGAATGCAAAAGCCTGTTTTGGGCAACCGGTGTATCCTTTTACCAGCTCCCTTCCAGTACCTGAATTTCCCAAAAAAAGGTTCTCCGTCGCGGGTTCGAAGCTGTATGGATTCCCTTGTCTTGAAGAATGGCAAGTATGGGCATACGAGGGTGTTGAAAAAGTTTCCAAAGTTTTGGGTCCACTACACCCCACCCCTTTATCCCCGCCCCTGCTGGGCGGGGAAACTACTTCCCGGGGCTTTTTGAGCCGTTTCGCGGTGAACTTACCCTAATCTTGTAGACACGTG
>JAJFTV010000049.1 GCA_021372725.1 Chloroflexota bacterium
GGAATATCCATAAACTCTTCGCGCGGGAAAATGAAATAATCACTCCCAGCTGCGCGGTGCAGCTTCGCGGTTTTCAACGTTGCCTCGACAAAATTCTCGTGCCAGCCTGGCTTGATCTCCAGTGGAGTGGTGACCGGGGCATCCCAGCGCCTGCCGATGATCAGAAACCTCTCAAACTGGCTGCGTATCCGGGCGAGGGTCTGCAAAAAATCAGGAAAAAGGAGGATATCCGCGTTCACATAGCACAACAGCGGCGCATTGCTTTTCTCCCTGACGCTGGCGAAGATGGAATCGATGCGCGGGGTTCCCGAGCTGTTGCGCTGGACGTCGGGTATGGTACCGACTCCCAGGTCGTGTGCAGCCTGCTCCACGCCCGGCTCATCACCTACCAGCCAGACTTCCACCTCATTCCCCAGCACCTTCCAGCTTTGTACCGCGTTGCGCTGTATGACCTGGATGTGCGGGTCCTTGAACGGCTTGGGAGCAGTAAAAATGGCGAGCTGGCTCATGCACGTCCTTCCGGTGAGGGTTTTCGAAATTCACACAGGTAGCCAAGCACGTAAGGATCGTCATCTGTCGATGCGGTTTTTACTTTTCCGTTGCCGAAAGATTTTTTCATCCCATTGCACAGCCTCTGGATGACAGCCACTCTTGCTTTCCCTGTGAATCCTCTCATCCCGGTCTGTTTTTTCACCAGGTACTGCCAGGTATCCCCGATGCCTTCATCCAGCAGGGCGAGGGGATTGGTGTAGGCATCCAGCGTTTCCACTTCAAGCTGGTTTTCTTCAGCAAGGGTGGCAAGGGTGTAACGCGTGTAGCGGTGAAAATCGACCGGTTCCTGGTGCAGCTTGAGCAAAAACGGAACCGTGATGAGCACCCTTCCACCGGGTTTGAGCAGCCGCGCGCAGCGGCTGACCAGCTTGCGGTATTCGTACACATGTTCAATGACGTTTGCCAGTACGACCAGGTCAAAAGAGTTATCGTTGAAGGGGCACATCTCGATCAGGTCGACCGACAGGTCGAGTTCAGGGTAAGGGTAGATATCCAAACCCAGGTAGGCATGCCTGGTAAACAGGGTCTTGAAGTCGCCTCTACCCGCGCCCACATCCAGCACATCCACCTGCCCGGGCAAGGTGTTGGAAATGCGTTCGATGAACTTCCAGTTGTACTGGCGCCATAGCGTGCCTTGTTCGGCGTTTCGCTCTATCTTCTCGGAGGGATTGAGATCATTCGGGAAATTAGTAAAAACAGGCTTCCCTTCCAGTAATGGAACGGAAAAACCGCACCGGCTGCAGCGCCAGGTTACGGGGTCGCTCCTGTCAAAGGCTGATTTACACTGTGGACAGACGATTTTCTCAGACATGTCACTGAACCTTTATTTAACAGACTCACTATCCAGATAGGTTTTGTGTTTCACCTGCGCATTCACCTCGAACATTGCCGGCTGTTCACGCTGTAATTGTAAAACATCCAGCCATGAGAAATCGTTCCTTCCGTGAAAGTGCCGGTAAATACGTCGCAGCAGGAGCAGGTCTTCGGGGGTGTCCAGCGTCCAGCGCAGGTGACCGAGGTCCTGCGTGTAATTCAACTGTAACACATTGAACCCACCCGGTTCTGCATACAGGTAAGGCAGGACGTGCTCACGTTCGTGCTTCTGCGTGGCGTGCTGCCAGGCGTTCTCAATGGCTGCGAAGGTGCAGGCTTCCACGTCCAACCCGATGGGGTAGGTGCGGGGGAAGGGCGGCGGCAGGCGGTTGCAGGTGAAATCCGCCTTGTTCACTATCAAGGCAGTCACCACCTCATCGATCAACAGCGGGTCGATGAGCGGGCAATCTCCGGTGAGGCGCACAATGACCTCAGCGCGGTACAGTCTGGCAGCCTGGTAATAGCGGTCGAGCACATCCTGCCGGTTGCCGCGGAACACTTCCACCCCGTACTTGTGGCACGCCCTGACAATCGCATCGTCCGATGGATCGCTGGTGGTGGCGACCACAACTTCATCCACCGTCGCGGCTTTTCTGACCCTTTCGACCATACGATCGAGCATTGTTCTCCCGGAGGCAGTTTTAAGCACCTTACCAAGTAACCGGGTGGAGGACATGCGCGCCTGGAGGATGGCAACCACCTTCATTGTCCACTCTCCATCGTGACACTGGCGGGGGAATGCAGAGCGCGAGCCTGTTCATACGCATCGAGCAATATCGGGAAGTTTTGATGCCAATCGGCTTTTTCTTCAGTCAGAAACCTGGCTCGATTTCCCATTTCCAATAGTGTTTCACCCCGGCTGGCTGCCAGCATACGTACCGCCATTTCATCCGCTTTGCCGTCATGGAAGATCCATCCCTGCTCGCCGGGATGTACCCACTCGAGGTTGGCGGGGATATCCGAGACCAGGGCGGGGCGCCCGCAAGCCAGCGCTTCCATCAGGGAAACAGATGATCCGTCACAGTGCGATGCGCTGAGGAAGACATCGGCGCTGCGGTAGCTGCCGGGCAGTTCTGCACGGCTGAGGTACCCACCGAAGTGGATTTTGTCAGTTACCCCGGCTTCACTTGCCATCTGACGGATGACCTTTTCCTGTGAGCCTTTTCCATATAATAGCAGGCGGATATCCGGGTTTTGTTTTTCCGCTGTAATGAAAGCTCTCATGACCACATCCACGCCGTAAATGGGTTCAAATGAACGGTTGCTGAGGAAGATGAAATTATCCTGCCAGCCCAACTCACTGCGCAAAGTGGCACTGCCGGAGGGAGTGAAGTGTTCGAGATCCACGCCCCACGGGAAGAGGAAGATACGCTGGCGCGGGAAGCCGTAGCTGCTGACCGCTTTTTCCACCACCGCCTGGCAGTCGCAGATGAAAACGGTGCTGTGGTCGAGGGTGTACTTGATCTTTTCCCTGTCGGCGGGGTTTTCCTCGCCATCGTGGAGAATATCCGCTCCCCAGGACATGCTGGCAAGCGGCAAGAACCCGGTCAGCGCTGCGATATAGGCGGGTCCATGCAACGGACCGGCATGGACAACATCCGGCTTCAGTTCAGCGAGCATGCGTTTTAGTTCACTGGTAAGCGAGGTATCTTTGAGACCCCCGCCGCTTACAGGCATATCAAATGTCAACTCGTTTACACCGCCAGGTATTTCCACGGGATGCCCCGGCGAGAGGCGTAGAAAATGGATCTCGTGCGCGGTATGCGAGAGCGCAGTGAGAAAGCGCTCGTCATGTGGTGAATAATCCCGCGAAAAGTACAGGATCTTCAAGTCACTCTCCCAGGTCTGTCCAACGGATTTCCTTGCCGTAAGGGATATCCTTGAGCGCGCGGGTTCCGATCACCCTGGCTACCTGATCAGGTCGGATCGCGCCGGGTGTAGCCGGGCGCAGGACATCGAGCAAGTCGCGGGTGACGATCTCGTCAGCCTGAATGTCACGGGCAGCCCGCAGGCAGCGGCGTTGTACGATAGTGGTGTCCATCTCGTTGCCGCTGATGGTCTTATCCGCCGAGCCCATGGCGCGTTCCAACTCGCGTGTGCGGTCGACCATCTCTTTCCACGTGGCGGGCGTCATCGAGAACGGGTGATCCGGTCCGGCGCGGGAAGTGTCATCAGTGAAATGCTTCTCGACCACCCTGGCGCCAAGTGCTACGGCACCCAGCACGGTGGTATGCCCAAGCGTGTGGTCCGAGAGCCCCAGGGTAATGTCAGGAAACAGGGTGTGATAGGTATTCAGTACACGCAGGTTAATGTGATCAAAGTTGACCGGGCTGGCGGTGTAATTGGTGTTGCATTGCAGCAGCACAAGTTGCTTGTTCAATGCCAGGACGGTGTGAACCGCCTGCTGCACCTCGCCGATGTTCGCGGCGCCGGTGGAGAGAATGACCGGTTTACCCTTGCGGGCGATGTGTTCCAGCATCTCCAACCAGTCGATATCCCCGGAACCGATCTTGTGTGCCGGGACGAACGGGTCGAGATAATCTACGGCTTCGAAGTCGTATGGAGCCGAGAAATAATCAATGCCAGCATGTTCGCATTCTTCCTTCAGGAGGGGTGTCCAGTCAAAGGGGATCGAAGCGTCTGAGTAGACTTCAAAAACTGTCTTCTTCCAGCCAGCTTGGTGGGAGACCTGCCCCTGCATCGACTTAAAACCATAATCAGATACGATCTTTGGCGCACGGAAGTTCTGGAACTTGGCGGCATCCGCTCCCGCATCCCTGGCGAGTTTGATCAGCATTTTCGCGCGTTCCAGGCTGCCATCATGGTTGGCGGAGATATCCGCGATGAAATAGGTGGGGTGCTCTGCACCGATCAAGTGATTGCCAATTTTTAGTTCCATCTCAACTCCCTTGGTCTGTTTTTCGGTTCAAACAAGTGACTTAATA
>JAJFTV010000066.1 GCA_021372725.1 Chloroflexota bacterium
AGGTGAGGCTGGAGAAGACTTCGCCGATGCTTTTGCTGGTGCGTTGCTGGTACCCCATGAGATGGCAGCCTCCGCGTATGAAGCATTACAAAACTACGATAATGTTTGGTCCCAAATTAACCATATCAAATTGCTAGCCGAAAAACTCGTCGTCTCTCCATTGACAGTTTATTATCAGATCAACAAATATACCGATTATAGCGGGAGACCCAAAGTTGATCTGGAATCCAGTAAGGCGATCTATCAGGCCACGACTAATTTTAACAAACAGTTCCAGCAGGTCAGCGAAGGTCTCTTTGGCACTAAATCACCGTCGCCTTCTCGCTATATTGCCAGTGCGAAGGAACAGTTTGGCAGCCCTTTCTTTGATATCCTTGGTAAATATTTGATCGACCATCACAAATCGGCAAGCTTTATTCAAAGCATCCTCAATGTACCGCTCCTTGATGCACAAAACGTGTATAAGGAGCTTCATTAATGGCTCAAAGCCGGATTCTCGTAGATTCCAACGCCTATTTCAGATTGGCGCAAAGCATCCATCCGCTTTTAAACGTGGAATTCGGCGATAAACGTTATTGTCTTTACTGCCTCAAAGAGTTGCAGGATGAATACAATCGAAACCCGCGCTTGATAAATTCCTTTTCATGGGTGAATGATCCGGACTATGTAAAGAATCGTTCTCATTTGCTGAAGGTAACGAGAGGAGAAAAGCTGGAAATCAAGCGGGCCTATGAATTCATTCTTGACTATGTGCGCAACGTGCATCCCGGTGTATCAAAGGTTGATGTTCTTTGTCTTGCTCATGCAGAGCAACTCTGTATTCCCGTTGTGACGGATGACGAGGAAATGAGGATAGCTGCAGGAGCATACGACATCAAAACATTCAAGACAATCGATCTTCTTAAGCTGATGCTGGAATGTCGCCACATTGACATTAAGAAAATAAGAGAGATTGCCGCCTATTGGATTTACCTCAACGACAAACCAAAAGATTTTATTATCGATTACAAAAGGTTATTTGGTGAAGCGCCTCCGAAATAGTCGTTTATCAATCTATCACCATCTTCATAGGTACTGAGCATTTCCGGAAAGTTTGTTAAGAGCGTGCCTCATAGGTTTTTTGCGTCGAAGCTTTTGCCAACCGATGGATGGGAACACCCCGAACAACCTACGACAAACTTACCGCCCGCCTTCAAACTGCCATTTGGCTATACATTTGCCAATCCCGGGGCCAATAAAGCTTAAGGAAATGAGAAATTAAAAAAACCATTCATATGCTGTAACAAATACTATATGGTATTTGAATCAGCCTTTAATATTAAATAGATAGGGAGGATATTTTACGGCAAATATTTCACCATTACATTTGCATATTTTTATATCAAAAGAGGAAAGCACTAACATTTCATATTTTGTAAAATCCGTCTGAATGTTTCTTTCAACAAACCGGGGGAAAAACGGTCTTCTGCCCAGTACTCCTTGCGGATAAAATCGTATAATAATTAATAATATCAAAATGATGCAACATGTCATTGTTCAGTCAGATAATCTGGCACGCAAATTTCATTATCTAAAGACAAATGAAACAAACACCCCTAAGGAGGTAACAGATCATGAAAAAGACATTAGGAACGATGATGGTAGCGGCGGCGGTGGTTCTTCTGACGGCAACTTTCGGCTTTGCCGAATACGCGGCAGCGGGTGAGGCGGCCTTCCCGTACTTCCAACTGGGCTGCCTGGTCATTGGCGGTTTGATGTTGGTTCAACTGAAAAGAAAATATAACAAAATGTACACAACGGAAGCAGTCGGCGCCTTTGCTCTCTATACCTTGCTGATGGCGCTCTTCACCAACCCGGTGATTGAGATGGTGAAAACGATCGTGACCTGATTTCTTCATCCGGGAAAACCGGTCATGATCTGTGAAGATAATTCAGCCTCTCGGGACGTCCGCCCCGAGGGGTTTTTTGTTCAAAATATCCGCGGTATTCTCTGTTGACATCACTTTGCTTTCAGTATTATTGATTTCCATCAAACTTTTTTCCGGCAAAGGACAAGAAAATGGAACAAATCTGGTTTAAACATTATGCCTCGCACGTGCCACGGACACTGGAGTATCCCGGCACACCGGTTTATGCCTTTCTGACGAAGACGGCAGCCGCGCATCCGGGTGATATTGCCATGACCTTCAACGACCAGAACACAACGTACGCCGAACTTGCCCGGAAGGTCAACCGGTTTGCCGCCGTTTTAAGCGGGCAGGGTGTGAAAAAAGGCGACCGCGTCGCTTTGATTCTGGTCAATTCGCCAACCTACGTTATTTCTTTTTTCGCGATTCTGAAACTCGGCGCCGTCGCCGTCAACCTGAGCGTCGGCATTACGGGCGACGAAC
>JAJFTV010000076.1 GCA_021372725.1 Chloroflexota bacterium
AAGCAGGAAGCTGGCAAATGATATAGGTTTTTTCGAGAAATTCCAGGTACTCGTTCAAAGTCGGACGGGAGATTCCAACGATCTGTGAAAGCTTGGAGTAATCCAGCTTGTTACCAATTCGTATTGCCAGCATATTAAGAAGCTTCTGCAATTCATTGATCTTACGGAAGTCAGCCATTGCCTGAACATCAATATTGATATATGAGGAAAAAATGTCGTTCAGGATTTCGCGTTTGACTTCCGGTTTAGGCTCCAGCACAACATTCGGCAGCCCACCAAAAGCAACATATTCCTCATAATTACTTTTCAGCCGCTCAAACTCGTGAGGGTCAAAACGCATTTCGTCCAGCGTTGTCCGACGGCGGTACGGAATGCCATTGAAGTCAAGGAATTCACCAAATCCAAGCGGGAACATCTCATAAACAATCTTGCGTCCTGCCATGGATTCGTTAAAGAAATTTTTGAGGTAATAAGAACTGGAACCTGTCAATAAAAACTTGATGCCATAATGATCGTAAAGATATTTGACCACGCTGGGCAGGTTGGGAGAGTATTGGATCTCATCCAATGCCACCGTCATGGGTTGATCTGGATCCATCCCTAAATTACGAAAGTAATTTAAGACCAGTTCATAATTTCTCTCATTAAAGACAGCCCGTTGATCGAAACGTTCAAGATCCAGGTAAATTTTGTTGGATGAAGGAACCTGATCCAGCAGCCATCGCAGGGTGGTAGTTTTTCCAACCCGGCGCATACCTGTGATCACGATAATTCGCTGGTCTGCCAGAGCCTGCTTAAGCGAAGGAAAAATGGATCTTTCTATCACTTTCATGTTTCTATTTTACATAAACATATAGATTTTGTAAAGTAGTAATTTACAAAATATACCATTTTTGTAAAATAGAATTTCTTTCAGGGAAAACTTTCCTCCTTCCCATAGAGGAAAGGGGGTCGGGGAAATGGGTTTCTAGTCCTCCAACAGCATTGCCGCCAGCAGAGCCGCCCGTTCCGGCAGCGATGAAATGACGGCAAATTCATCCACGGCATGAGCACCGTCACCCACCACACCCATCCCGTCGAGTGTGGGAACACCCAAAGCCGCTGTAAAATTCCCGTCCGAACCGCCACCCGAGGAAGCCTCATCAAGCGGAATGCCCATGTCAGCGGCGATGGCTTTGGCCCTGCCATACAATTCGGCAATCTGTGGAGTGCGAATCAACGGCGGGCGACCGACACCCCCGCTGACCACCAAGGAGGCTTTAGGATCGTGAGGTTTCAGACCCTGCATGAGCGCTTCAATTTTGGGAGCCTCTTCAAGCCGTTCCACACGAACATCCACTTCCACCCAGGCTTCAGCCGGTACCACATTGCTGCGAGTTCCACCCCCGATCACACCCACATTCAAGGTGGTGCCGCTCTGATAATCGGTAAATCCCTGGATGGTGATGATCTGACGAGCCAACTCCTCGATGGCATTCACCCCTTTGGCATGGTCTGCACCGGCATGTGCAGCCAGCCCTTTCACTTTCACGGTGAATTCCCCCACACCCTTGCGTTGGGTCTTGTATGCGCCGGGGGGTACGGCCGGCTCCATGACAAAGACCCTGCGGTGTTTCAGCGTTTCTTCTTCGATGACCTGTCGTGAAGTATGGCTGCCAATTTCCTCATCAGAATTCAGGATGAGCGTGAGCCGCCTGTCTGCCGGCAGCAAATTGAGCTCAAGCAATGCCCGCATGGCAAACAGTGAGACGACGATCCCGCCTTTCATATCTTCCGCGCCGGGGCCGCACAGCCTGTCACCCTGTATGGAAGCCGGGCGAACAGCCGTTGTCCCCACAGGCCAGACTGTATCCGTATGGCAGAGCATCAAGGTGCTGCCCGGCCCTGTTCCCCATACCGCTTTGACATGGTTACCCGCTTCAGGTTGTGCGAGGATTTCGACACCGGCGTTGAGGCTGCGCAAGTGTGCCGCCAGAAAATCACTCTGTACATCCAGTGAGAGCTTGTGATCGCTGGGGGATTCCATGTTCACCAGCCGAACCAGCAAATCGGTCATTTCCTGCTGGCGGGAGCGCAGAAATTCCAGGATTTTTTGATTGTTTTTTGTCTGCATCAGGTTTCGCCAATCCATGTTACGTAAATTTTTAAGTTTCAGTCTAATACTTCCCGGATCTTTCGTGCCATCCAGTGGGCGCGTTGTGGAGCAATGCCCGTATGCGAGCTGGCATCCAGCAGGACAGTGATTTCATTTTCAGGCAGGTAGCCCAGAATGACCGGATCATTCCTGATCATTTCCGGCAGAGGGTTGGGTTTCCCCTCGAAGACCACCTGCCAGGCTTTTAGCGTCAGGCGGCGCAGATGCTCGTGCATTTCCTGCCGGTCTGCACCCTTTTTGGCGAGTTCCATCAGCAGACTTTCTGTTGCTGCAAACGGAGCGTAGTCTGAAAGATTCTGATGGATGATCTGTTCGCGCACATCCAGCCCTGACACAATGCCCAGCATGCTTTTGATCAGCTCATCGCAAATCAAAAATGCCTCCGGCAGCAGTGTGCGGCGGTTGGCGCTGTCATCCAGTGTGCGCTCCAGCAGCGAACTGGCAGCGTTCTGCCAGGCTACCTGGGGCATACCGGCCAGGACGCGGGCCAGTGAATCAATTTTTTCCGACTGGATGGGGTTGCGTTTGAACGGCATGGCAGAGGAGCCCACCTGCTTGCTCCCAAATGGTTCCGCCACCTCGCCAATGACCGGTGATTGCAGCAGGCGCAGGTCAAAGGCAAATTTGTAGAGTGATTGTCCCAGCCCGGCCAGCGCCGAGATGACCTGGTAATCCTGTTTACGGGGGTATGTCTGGGTGGAGACAGGGAAAAAGGGTAAATCCAGCAAGGCGCTCATGTGTGCTTCAAAAATGGGAAAGTTATTTTCACCCACCAGGTGTACATAGGCTGCTCCGGTGCCAACTGCACCTTTGAATCCCTTCCCGCGCAGTTGAATGCGAATCGCAGTTAAAGCCAGGTAATCTTCCATCAGGTCCTGGGCGTACATGGACAGACGGTAACCCAAAGTGGAAGGCTCAGCCGGTTGGATATGCGTAAAGGCCATGATGGGGGTATCCGCCCAGGTTTCGATTTTCTCTGCCAGAGCCTCCAGCAGCAATTTCAATTTGGCAAGCAGAATATCCAGCGCTTCACGCATACGCAGAACATCCGCATTGTCTTCGATATCCATCGAGGTTGCGCCCATGTGCAAAATACCACCTGCCTGCGGGCATTGTTCGGCAAAAGTCTTCAACTCTGCCATCAGGTCGTGGTGGATTTCCGCTTCGATCTGCAGGGCGCGTTGCATATCGACATCTTCAGCATGGGCTTTCAATTCATCCATCTGGGCGGGGGTGACGAGGCCGTAAGGCATTTGAGCCTGGGCGATACCCACCCAGATGCGCCGCCAAAGGCAGCGTTTGCGGATTTCACTCCAGATGCTGCGCATTTCATCCGAGCCATAGCGCCAGGTAAAAGGGGATTGATAGGTTTCAAATGTCATAATTTATCTGTTCGGGTATAGGGTTTTGTCAAACGGGTTGATAATGTGAAACAGGTGATATGGGATCGTTGATTTGATTCTCCAGGAAAGGTTTCATTGCATAAGGTTGTAATCATCAGAAACCACATGACAGAAGTAGTATAACAAAGATTATCTTCCGTGCAAGCAAGATTTTCGAACATCCTTGTCCCGGGGTGTTGGGGCAGCCGGATTTCTGTAACCAGTCGCTTTTCGGAAATTTTATAAGGGAATAATGCAGATAATCAGCCAGTATAGTCCCGCAGCCAGCAGGGCAGTGGCAGGAATGGTCAGAAACCAGGCGGTCAGTATCTCGCCGGCCACACCCCAGCGCACCTTGCTGATACGTTCAGCAGCACCTACGCCCATAATGGAAGAGCTTACCACCTGGGTGGTGCTGACCGGCCCACCAAACAAAGAAGCAATCAAGATTACAGACGCCGAGGATAACTGTGCCGAAAAACCATCAATCGGCCGGATTTTATAGAATTTTGCACCCAATGTACGGATTAATTTCCATCCCCCCACACTTGTACCCAATGCAATCATACTGGCGCACAGGAGTTTCACCCACAGGGGTACTTCGAAGGACGGAATGACACCTCCGGTAACCAAAGCCAGCGTAATGACACCCATTGTCTTTTGGGCATCATTTGTTCCATGACTGAGAGCCAGAGCCAGCGAAGTGACAATCTGGGAACGCTTGAATACACCATTTACCCGTGGTGTTGCCTGAAATGAGAGTAACTGCACCAGTCTCAACATGATAAAGCCAACAATAAAACCGATCACCGGAGAGATGAACAAGGCAATCAATACTTTTGTAAGGCCCGGCATCAGGATGGCCTGCCAGCCGACACCCATGACTACCGCTCCAACAATACCACCAATCAGGGCATGGGATGAACTGCTGGGGAAGCCCAGATACCATGTCAACAAATTCCAGCAAATGGCACTCAGCAGGGCTGCGATAAGAACCTGGATGCTGATGCTGTCACTTCCCACAATTTCATGCCCGATCGTTTCCGCGACTGCGACCCCAAAAATAAACGGGCCCGCAAACTCCGCCAAGGCTGTCATAGAGAGGGCTTTTCTGGGGGAAAGTGCCCTGGTGGAAATCATGGTCGCAACTATATTGCTCGAATCATGTACTCCATTCAGGAAATCGAATATCAAGGATAGAACAATTACAATAATCAGTGTGGCAGGCATATCTTGGTCTTTGACCTATGTAGTTTTTACGATAATGTCAGCGATAATATTGGCAGCTTCATCTCCACGGTCGGCCGCATTACTGAGGTGGCGGTAAACCTCACGGGATTTAAGCATCCTGACAACGTGTTTGATATCCTCCGCCCCGTGGAACAAATCAGCGAGTGCTTCGCGGTAAACATCTTCAACGCGGTTCTCCAATGCCTTGGCCCGTTGGGCATGCTCATTGGCCACACCCGGATATTCCGCCAACCGGTCGACAGCCTGTAATAACTCAAATCCGGCATCCCGCAGCAGCGATGCGATGCGCTGCATAAACGGGGTGGGTTTAACCTTAAGCAGCTCCATTTCGCTGACAGTACTGTAAGCGTAATCGATCACATCATCAATGGCACGCGAGAGCGAAAAAACATCTTCGCGGTCGAATGGGGTTACAAAAGTCCGGTTGAGCTCATGAATTAAAATCCGCCGGGCTTCGTCAGCTTCCTTTTCCTTTGAAACCAGAAGAGCCGCAGCGGCCGGGTTTTGATCGTTCATATACGTTTTCAACGCCTCCAACCCATCAAGCGTCAAAATCGCCTGATCATGCAACATCCTGATAAATACATTCGTTCTTTTCTTAAACAACCTCTTCACGATTTATTTTCTCCTTCAGCCCAATTTGACGATACAGCCTGCATCTTCCAACATTCCGTCTTTTCAAAGCAGCCGGATTTTCCAAACAGATCACCTGGCTTTCAGACGCCAGCCACGCAGAAGTTCGCTCACCAGGATTGGATGACTTACTCCGGCAAATCTTGGTTTTTTCGACGAAACCTTGCAAGAGAATTGCGGTCGACTATAACCGGCGCTGGATCCAGGCATTATGATCCATCATATCCCGGTCATAGATTAACCGCATCCAAATCATGCGCTTTCGTTCAGGACCAGGCGGTGGCAGTGGACGGCGATTTGCCTCCAATCGTTTCGTAAGCATAACAACCAGGGTGGCACCAATCAGCCAAAAGAGAATACTTGAGCTTTCCAGCAGCCAGACCAGCAGCGGCATGCTGGCAATGCCGGCCAGCCCCCAGGGCGCCGAGTCTTTCAGGGCATAGCCGGTTGCAAGAAAAGCAAGCACCCATACATCGCCCCAGGGAAAAAGAATCAAGAGAACCCCCAGAAAGGGAGTGAAACCTCTCCCGCCGGTGAATTTCAGGTAGATTGGCCAGTTGTGTCCAACCATGGCTGCCAGGCCGGCTGCAGCCGCTCCAGCCCCGCCGAAACCCCAATGCAGCCCCAGCCAGGTCGGCAACGCTGCCTTGGTGATATCCAGAACACTTACCGGCACAACCAGCCAGTGTTGGACGTGTTCATAAATCATCGAACCACTCACCGTTCCGCTTCCATAACGTCGAATGTCGATACCTTTAATCATTTTAGCCGTCAGAAATGCCACCGGAACTGAGCCTAACAGGTAGGCTGACAGGATTAACAGAAGAGTTTTATATGCGGGCATTGAATTGAGCCTCCTGGTTTACGATGAGCTTGTTTATCCCTGTTTTATAATTCAAAAAATGATACTTTAATCATACTTTCCCTCATATTCTAACCTCTTTGCATATGATATGATATTTTTACGGGTCGCACGTTTATCAAACAAGGCCAATACTGATACAATAGGGTGATTATTATCCGGATCCTGATCTGTGCAGCGGGATGTTTTGGTGTCCATTCCTCACAGTCTCTCCAATTGATTAAGAAAACTGGTCGACTGCAAATTCATTCCCTGCAAGAAACAGAACCCGGATGAATTTTGGAGCAATAACATGACAAAAGGCAAATTCCTGATCCTGACCAGCATGATATTGACGATAATCCTGGGTGGATGCGGCCTCTTTTCCAAAACAGCCCGCTTGAAAGACATAGAAATAACCATCGATGGTAACCCGGCTGAGTGGGAACCCTTTCCGACCGTCCACGTCGATAAAAAAGGTGACAATATCAGTATTGAGTACGACATGTCAGTCATCAAAGCGTTTACCAATAACGAAACTGGCCAAATTTATATTCTTGTTGAAAGTTATATCCCCCCGCAAGAGATTACCAGCGTGGAAGTTGACTTGCAGTATGGCGATGAGTATTACCGGGTGGGTTTACCCTCCGGCGAAAGACTCTATGGGGCTGTGGCAAAGCAAACTGGAGAAGGTGAATGGGAAACGGTCACCGACCAGCTCGATTTTAGCATGGCCACCGCAGAAGCAACTGAAATGTCATTCCCCATCGATAATTTTCCAGATCCGAGCCAGTTGAAAATCGCCAAAATCCGCATCATGGGCGGCATCTGCTGCAACCAGTATGAATATTACGCCATCGATTTTATGGATTAGTGTGCAAATTCTCATCATGCATGCCACAATTTTTTAGAATTTAGGGATTTTTACAAGTGAAATCGAATAATATAGATCATTCCAAAATTGATTACCGGTATAAATGGTATGTTATGGCTGCGACAGGCATGGGCATTTTCCTGGGAACCATCGACGGCAGCATCGTCAATATTACTTTGCCAACCATGGTGGAATATTTTGAAACCAGCTTTTCAACCATTCAGTGGGTGGTGCTGGTGTACCTGTTGACGGTCAGCACATTGATGCTCAGTGTGGGCCGCCTGGCAGATATTAAGGGGAAAAAACCTGTTTATACCGTTGGTTTTGCTGTCTTTATCATCGGCTCATTATTGTGCGGTCTTTCTCAAACGGTACAAACTTTGATTGCTGCACGTGTTTTGCAAGGGATAGGCGCCTCCATGGTGATGGCGCTGGGAATGGCCATCGTGACCGAGTCGTTCCCTCCAGAGGAGCGCGGCCGGGCATTGGGCCTGACCGGAGCAATTGTCTCCATCGGCGTGGTAATCGGCCCTACACTGGGCGGATTGATTGTCGAGCACCTTTCCTGGCACTGGATTTTCTTTGTCAACATCCCCATCGGTTTGATAGGCATCCCGATGATCATCCGCTTTGTACCGGATTTACGGCCCACGGGTCACCAGCGTTTTGACTTTGCCGGAGCAATCACTCTGTTGTTGTGCCTGTTATGCCTGCTGCTTGGATTAAGTTTGGGACAGGAACGCGGTTTTACCGACAGCCCGGTTTTATTATTGTTTTTAGGATTTCTGGTATTTCTGGCCTTATTCATCATGGCAGAACGCCAGGCAGCACAGCCGATGATCGATCTGGCATTATTTAAAAACGTTTTACTGCGTACCAACCTGATCACCGGCTTTCTAACCTTTGTGACCCAGGCTGGCAGTATTTTCCTGCTGCCCTTTTATCTGCAAAATTCTTTGGGGTACAGCGCACAACAGGCCGGATTTATGATGGTGGTGGTACCCATCTGTCTGGGGATAACAGCCCCAATTTCGGGAGCTCTTTCGGACAAGATTGGCACGCGTCCCATCACTGCCCTGGGGTTGGCATTCCTGCTGGTGGGATATATAAGCGCCAGCACCCTTTCGCTGGAGACAACCACACTGGGGTACATCCTGCGCTTTATACCGGTCGGACTGGGTGTTGGAATTTTCCAGTCACCCAACAACAGCGCTGTGATGGGTTCTGCGCCAAAAGAACAGCTTGGGGTGGTTTCCAGTTTGCTGGCAATTACCCGCACGCTTGGCCAGACTACCGGTATCGCAGTGCTGGGAGCCGTGTGGGCTTCCCGAACATTTTTCTACGCCGGGCAGGTTTATCCGGGCGGGGCAACGGATGCCCCTTTTGCCGCCCAGGTCAGCGGCCAACATGATACATTTATTCTTGCTGTTATTATCACCAGCGCAAGCCTTGTACTGGCAATCATGGCTCTGGTGCGTGAGAGAAATATGAAAAAATTGCAAGTGGAAAGCATCTCTTCTTCTGCCGGTGAGGGTATCGGAAAATAGCCAGGCAGTTTAGCCACGAAAAACACGAACCAATCCTGATTTTTCGTGTCTTTTGTGGTTTTTTCTCACAGCAATGTCGCAGGTGACGATGTGGAAAGTGAACTTGACAAGCGACCAGTAGAGTACGTCAGCATTAGATAAATATTCAAATGGAGAAAATAACGTGACCGAAATCAAGGAAAAACAAACCGTAAAACCCGAAGACCTGTTCAAATTGCAGGCATTGATGGATGCCAAACTTTCACCGGATGGAAAATCTGTCGTATACTGCGTTGGCAATATAGAAGGTGAAAAACGGGAGCAAAAAGCCGGTCTGTGGCTGTTGGATATTGAAAGTGGATCCAGCTACCGCCTGACGGCCGGTGTAAAAACCGATACCAGCCCGGCCTGGTCGCCGGATGGTAAACAAATTGCCTTCCTTTCCACCCGCGATGGAAGCCCACAGGTTTATGTCATCCCTGTCGACGGGGGTGAGGCAAAACCGCTCACCGCGATGCAGCAGCCTGTTGGCGGCGGACCGGTCTGGTCACCGGATGGAAAATACCTTGCCTTCACCGCCGGCCCAAAACTGGAAACCCCTCCCGACCCCACCAAACCCTATCGCGTCACCCGCAATGTATACCGGTTCGATGGCATAGGTTACCTTGATCCTGTTGTGCAGGATATTTATGTGATACCTTCAGCCGGTGGCGAACCCAAACAGTTGACCAACGACCGCCTGATGAACACCTCGCCGGCATGGTCGCCAGACGGGCAGGAAATCATGTTCCAGGCCAGTTTTGATCCCCATGAATTCTTCCCGCGTGCTGAACTTAAGCTGGTCGATCTCAAAGGCCAGGTGCGCTCCATCATAGGGGCCAGTTGGGGACAGGTCACAACAGCCGCCTGGGCTCCCGGTGGGCGTCAGATCGTGTTTAGCGGACAAATGAACGGAAAACCTTTTGGCTCAAAGAATGATCTGTTTGTGGTCAAGCGCCACGGAAGTGTACCGGAATGCCGCACAAAAAATCTGAAGGTGGGTGTAAACGGCGGTTTGCAGCCTGACTTCCCTGTGATGATTCCGGGAATAATTGGCATTTCCATGGATGGAGCGAGCGCCCTGGCCAGTGTGCAGGACGGCGGGACAGTCGGAGTATACCGGGTTGCCCTGCAAGGTGAGGAAAAATATGAGCCTGTACTGAGCGGGGAACGCGAGATTGTTCTGACCGGTATGAGCCCGGAAAAACTGCTGTTTGTGGAATCCAGTATGATGTGCCCGCCAGAACTCTCTGTTACCGACATCAACGGGAAAAACGAGAAGCGCTTGACCCATCTCAATGATGAAATTCTGAATGGCCTGAATTTTCCGACGGTGGAACACCTGCTGTACCCCGGTGCTGAAGGCGCACAAATTGAGGGCTGGTATTTCAAGCCATCAGTAGGTGAAGCTCCCTACCCGACCATTCTGTACGTTCATGGCGGTCCTACGGGCGCCTTCGGGCATACCTTCAACTTTGATTTTCAGATGTTCGCCGGCGCCGGCTACGGTGTGTTGTTCATCAACCCGCAAGGTTCATGCGGTTACGGCGATGAATTTTCGACCGCCATCAACCCGGATTGGGGTGACAAGGATTACCGTGATTTAATGGCCGGTGTGGATTACGTCATCGAAAAAGGCTGGGCCGATGCAGACAAACTGGGTGTGGCAGGGATTTCCTATGGAGGATACATGTCTTGCTGGATCGTCGGGCATACCGGGCGTTTCAAGGCCGCCATTCCCCAGAACCCGGTGGTGGATTGGTTAAGCATGTACGGTGCCAGTGACATCAGCGCCTGGTTGTGTGAGTCCGCATTTGGCGGGAAACCACATGAAGTGCCGGAAATTTTCCGCAAGAATGCGCCAATCACCTATGCACACAATGCCACCACTCCCACCCTGTTGATCCAGGGCGAGTCGGATTTCCGCTGCCCGGCCATCCAATCCGAAGAATTCTATACCACACTCAAGGCAAACGGCTGTATCGTCGAGATGATCCGCGTACCGGGTGGTTCGCACATGATGTCCATGGGAGGGGATCCCAACTGGCGCAACCAGGAAAACGAAGAAATGCTGACCTGGTTTGACCGCTATGTAAAGGGGATCACAGAATAAGCGTCAGTGAAAGGTCTTGCCTGACGTGGATCCGTTGCAGGTGGATGCCATACAAGGTGAACCCTCTCAACAGATCTGCAATATTGAATAAAATAATAACTATACTATGGGAGCCATATTATGACAGCAGCTACCAAACGAAATTTCGAGCCACTCGATGAGCTTCGATACGCGCAAATTGATTCCGCAAAACTCTCGCCGGATGGTACACAGGTTGTCTACTCCGTACGGCAGGTCGATTTGGAAAAAGAAAAGGAGTTTACCCACCTGTGGCTGCTCGACCTGGCAACCGGTCAGACGCGCCAGCTTACCCGCGGCGATCATAACAACAGCGCCCCAAGCTGGTCGCCTGACGGAGAGACCATCGCGTTTCTTTCGACCCGTTCAGAAAAACCCCAAATTTTCACCATTTCAGCCCGCTGCGGTGAGGCGATCAGGTTGACACAAATCAAACAAGGTGCCGGAAGCGGGCCTGTCTGGTCACCGGACGGCAAACAGATTGCTTTTACGGTCAGCCCGCAGCTTGAAGCGCGCGACCCCGTCAAACCGTATCGGATCACAAGAGCCGGTTACCGGATGGACGGCGTGGGTTACCTGGATGATGTGGTGCAGAACATTTTTGTTGCCCCTATTACGAATGAAAACGGCCTGATCAAGGCAGGAGAACCACGGCAGTTGACCGACGATGCCCTGATGGATACCGAATTGGAATGGTCACCGGATGGGCAGGAAATTTTGTATGCGTCCCTGTACAAGCCGGAATCGTTGGCTATCTTCTCAGCCCGCATCAGTATAGTCAACCTGAATGGAGAGGTAAGCAAGCTGCTGGATGAAGAGTGGGGAGATATATCGACCGCAGCCTGGCTCTCAGACGGACAGCAGATTGCCCTGTACGGACAGCTTGCCGGTACGGTGGGAGGTTCCAAGGGTGATTTGTGGGTGTATGACCGGCGAACCAAAGAGATAGTCTGCCGAAGCAAAGAATTCATGTACGGTCTCGAATCCAACCGAAGCAAACTCCTGGTGCTGGACCAGAACAAGGCGCTGTGCAGCGTTCAGCGTGAAGGGATGGGCGAAATATACGAATTTTCGCTGGCCGGTAAACCTGAATGGCATGCGGTGATCACAGGCCAGCGTGCCTGCGCCGGCCTGGATGTACAGCAAGGTAAGCTGCTCTTTTCGATCAGCCAGATCCATAACCCGTCGGAGTTATGTGTGGCCAACGTAGACGGCAGCGAAGAAAAACAGATCACCCGACACAACGACCAGTGGCTGGAGAATATCAACATCCCCGAGGTCGAGCATTTTGTATTTCAAAACAGCAAAGGTATTCCGATTGAAGGCTGGTTCCTTAAACCGGCTAGTGGCGAGCTGCCCTGCCCGGCCGTTTTGAATATTCATGGTGGTCCGTATGGGATGTTCGGTTACAGTTTCCGAAGCGATTTTCAAATGTTGGCCGGAGCCGGTTACGGGGTGCTGTTTATCAACCCGCAAGGTTCCAACGGTTATGGCGATGCTTTTTCACAACCGCTCAATGCAAATTGGGGACTGCTTGATTACCCGGAACAGATGCAGGCTGTCGATCTGGCAATTGAAAAGGGCTGGATTGATGCGGACCGGCTGGGGGTGAACGGGCTTTCGTACGGCGGGTACATGACCTGCTGGGTTGTAGGCCAGACCACACGATTCAAGGCGGCCGTGGCCGAAAACCCGGTCACCAACATGGTCAGCCAGTATGGTACCAGCGACATGGACGCCTGGGATGCGCCATTTTCATTAGGCGGTGCTCCCCACGAAAATCCTGAGCTGTACAGGCTGATATCCCCGATCACCTATGCACATCAATGTACCACCCCCACTTTGCTGATCCTGGGCGAAAAAGATTTCCGCTGCCCGGCCGGGCAATCGGAGGAATTCTATACCACCTTGCGAGCCAACGGCTGCATTGCCGAAATGCTGCGGCTGCCGGGCGGATCGCATATTGGCAGTATTGCCGGGGCCATCACCCTGCGTAAAGCCCAAAATGAGGCCCTGCTGGACTGGATGAACAGGTATGTTCCAGGGAAAAAGAACATTGGGTGATCAATTGGGTGATCAATAATGAGGTAATGGCATCCGGTGGGAAAAAACAGGAAAGTCCTTCTTCAATCATACGGGCTTTTATCTACCGATGATCTGCTAAATTCTCTTGCTTAACCGTCACTGATCAGAAAAGGAGAAAATATGACCGATCAGAACCCAAAGCATGCTGTCATTCCCGAAGATTATTTCAAGCTTCAATATATCAGCGAAGCACACCTCTCCCCTGATGGAAAGGTGGTGGCCTACGGCGTCCAAAGATATAACGCGGAAAAAGATGAAGACTGTACCGCTTTATGGCTGCTCAATCTTGAAAGCGGTATCAACCGGCAGTTGACCAGCGGTGAAAAGACGGATTCTGGTTTCGCATGGTCGCCGGATGGCCAGAAAATCGCTTTTGCTTCCACGCGGGTGGAACCGCCGCAGATCTTTATCCTGCCGTTGAGCGGTGGTGAGGCCATTCAGCTCACCCATTTCAAAACAGGGATCAAAGAAGGGCCATACTGGTCACCGGATGGCGGTTCCATCGCTTTCACCGCCATGGAACCCTGTGAACCCAAAGACCCCGCCATACCCTACCGGGTGACACGTAATATCTTCCGTTTTAACGAGCTGGGCTATCTGGATGAGAACCTGACCGATATTTATGTCATCTCTTCTGCGGGCGGTGAACCACGCCGGCTGACCCATGATAATTGTCTTAATTCAAACCTCGCCTGGTCACCGGATGGCCAGGAAATCCTCTTTTTGGCTTCGCATTATCCCCATACGTTTGAAGTGAAAGGCGTCTTGAAATCTGTCGACATGCAGGGAAATATCTATCCACTGGTGAGCGATGACTGGGGAAGCGTTAATTCAGCAGTCTGGATGCCCAACGGGAAAATTTGCTTTTCCGGGATGCTCGAAGAATCCAAAATGGGCCATAAGGCAGATCTGTGGGTCATCAACCGGCGCGGCGGGATACCTCAATGCCGTACCGAAAAGCTGCTGGCAGAGGTGAGCGGCGATTTGCAGGACGATACCCCTGTAAGGCCTTTTTCCAAAACCATTGTCAGCCGCGACAGCAAAACAGCCTTCATCAGGGTGCAAAGAGGCGGCAACATTGAAATTTGGGAAGTTGGGCTGACCGGCCCGGAAGCCTGCCAGCCGCTGGTGCAGGTCAATCGTTCGGCCATCCTGACAGGTATGACGGCCGAAAAATTCCTGTATGTCGGCAGCAGTTGGAACGAACCTACCAATCTGTATCTGTGCGACCACCAGGGAAAAAATGAACAAAAACTGACCCACCTCAATGATGACCTGATGAAGGATTGGCTGCTGCCGGAGGTGGAGACTATCCATTTCAAAGGGGCTGATGATGTGGAAATTGAGGGTTGGCTGATGAAACCCACCACCGCCAAAGCTCCGTTCCCAACCATTTTGAATATTCATGGCGGTCCCTCCGGAGCGTATGGCAATGCCTATGCATTTGATTACCAGATGCTGGCCGGAGCGGGGTTTGGGGTGCTGTTTATCAACCCGCAGGGTTCCACCGGCTATGGCAGTGAGTTTGGGTTGGCGCTCAACCTGCGCTGGGGTGAGATCGACTACAAGGATCAGATGGCTGCGCTGGATCATGTCATCGAAAAAGGGTATGCCGATCCCGAAAAACTGGGTATCTACGGGTTGTCCTACGGCGGATATATGACCTGTTGGATGATCACCCAAACGAACCGTTTCAAGGGCGCCGTGTCTGAAAATCCGGTCAGCGACCTGGCCAGTGATTACGGGGTTGGGGATCTCAGCGTCTGGATGAACCTGGATGCATTGGGCGGGCACCCGCATGAAGTACCCGAGATGTACACCAGGGCGTCGCCGGTCACCTTTGCACATCAATGCAAAACTCCCACGCTCATGCTGCAAGGTGAGAGTGACTACCGCTGCCCGGCGCTGAATACCGAGCAATTTTATACCATGCTGAAGGTCAATCACTGCACGGTGGAGATGGTGCGGCTGCCTGGCAGCGTTCACGCAGAATCCATCGCCGGAAAACCTGTCATCCGCCGGGCACAGAATGAAGAACTTCTGGCATGGATGAAGAAGTATGTGCAGTAGACTGGGCAAAGATACCCAACCCCCCATCCCTCTTCCCGGCGGAAGGGGGAGAAAACCATTTTGTTGGATATTTTAGCCGTAAGACGGCTAAAATATCCCATAGATATAAAAATAAAGGGGTGGGCGGAAAATGGTGAAACCCGATTATGGTTCACCGGAAAATGAAAACGGTGGAAAAAGATTTTTCGAAGAAAAAACATAAAAGGAGCTTTCAATGACTGAAACAACTGAAACGAAACGCCCTGTACAACCTGATGACCTTTTCAAACTCAAATTTATCCAGGGAGCAGCCCTCTCCCCGGACGGGAAAAAAGCCGTTTACCTTGTCGAGCGGGTGGATGAAAAAGAATTAAAAGCCTTTACTTCCTTGTGGATGCTGGACATCGTATCAGGGGAAAGCAGACCATTCACCTCCGAGAAAACCGGCGGAAGTGCCCCGGCCTGGTCACCGGATGGCAAGAAGATCGCTTTCATCTCCGCCAGTGACGAGATTCCCCAGGTCTTTATCATCCCGACCGATGGCGGTGAGGCATACCCGCTGACCAAAATGAAGCAGGGAGTTGGCGGCGGGCCGGTCTGGTCACCGGATGGCAAACTGATCGCTTTTACTGCCGGGCCAAAAACGGAAGAAAAGCCGGACCCAAAGAAACCTTATCGCCTTACCCGTAATGTATACCGCTTTGACGGAGTCGGGTATCTGCACGACAAGCTGCAGGATCTGTATATCATCCCGGCAGAAGGCGGGGAAGCCAAACAGCTTACCAGCGATGATTTGAATTACAGCAGTCCGGTCTGGTCACCCGATGGGAAGGAAATTCTTTACCTGGCTGCGCTGGCGCCGGATTCTTTCTCTTCTGCCCAGACAATGAAAATCGTCGATCTGGAAGGAAAAGCGCGCGGCCTGATCAAGGATTGGGGCGAAATTGGCCAGGCTGTCTGGATGCCGGATGGAAAAAACATTTTGTTTACCGGAGCACCGGCTGGAACGCCCATTGGAACAAAGAGTGACCTGTGGCTGGTATCCAAAGATGGCGGTGCGCCTGAGTGCCGGACTGCAACCCTCACAGTGGGGGTTGGCGGCGGGCTCCAGCCTGACATGCCCGTGAGTTTGGTATCGCCGCTGACAGTGGACAAGGCCGGTAAAAAGGCCTGGATGAATGTGCAGGAAGGTGGAAAGGTGGAAATCTATGAAATTGCGTTAAGCGGCACCGAAAGCTGCACGCCGGTCGTTGGCGGAGAGCAGACCAACACATTGCTTGGAAAAACCGGTGACATTTTCCTGTACGCCGTCAGCACCTTTCAGGATCCGATCAATTTATACTGCGCCGATGCGGCCGGCAAGAATTCCCGCCAATTGACGCATATCAACGATGAAATCATCCAATACTGGAAGCAGCCGGAAGTGGAACATTTGCTGTACCCCTCGGTGGATGGCAAGCAGGTGGAAGGCTGGTTGATGAAACCTGCCACAGGCGAAGCTCCCTACCCGACCGTTTTGTATATTCATGGCGGACCCCATTCGGCATTTGGGTATACCTTCTCATTCGATTTCCGTATGTTGAGTGGAGCCGGATTTGCGGTGCTGTTTGTCAATCACCGGGCTTCCATGGGGTATGGCGATGAATTTTCAACCGCCATCAAGGGCGATTGGGGCAATCTGGATTACAACGACCTGATGTACGGGGTGGATTATGCCATCGCCAAAGGTCTCTCCGATGCCGACAGACTGGGGGTGTGCGGCATCTCCGGTGGCGGCAATCTTTCCTGCTGGATTGTGGGCAATACCAACCGCTTCAAGGCCGCCGTGCCTGAAAACCCGGTTGCCAACTGGTTGAGTTTCTACGGGGTCAGTGACATCGGCGTCTGGTTTGCGGTGGAGGAGCTGGGCGGTCACCCGCATGAGATCCCCGAGATCTACCGCAAATGCTCACCGGTGACCTATGCACACAACTGCACCACGCCTACTTTGCTGGTGCAGGGCGAAATGGACTTCCGCTGCCCGGCAGAACAGTCAGAGCAGTTCTACACAATTCTGAAGGCCAACGGCTGCATCGCCGAAATGGTACGCCTGCCCAACAGCTCGCATACCGGTTCGATCACCGGGGCACCGGTTGTCCGCAAATACCAGAACGAAGTTTTGCTGGGTTGGATGAACCGCTACGTGCTGGGGAAAAGTGCATGATCATCGGCGCTTTTCGTAGTCAGGTGTTTTTTCCAGACCTGGTACAGGCCAAGACGGTTTCCCTCGCCATCTGATTCAAAGCTCTGCAGGATCTCAAAACCGGCAGAAGAGGCCATCGAATGGAGCTCATCCAGGCTGAAGAGGTGGACGTACCTGAGGCCAGTTTGCTCCGCCTGATCCGGCAGCGAAAACCGCCAATCCATCAGCACATCGCCTTCTTCCAGTTGGCTGGGGGAGAGATTCACCATTTCCCACGGCAGCCTGCGGGCCAGTAAACGCGGGCTGTTCTGGGGTTGCCACACCGAAAGAAGAAACAGGCCATCCGGCTTGAGATGGGCATGGATCTGATCGACGATTTGCCGGCGAGTGTCTGCCCCCGGTATGTGATGCAGAACGGCGAAAGCCGAAATGACGTCAAACCCGGAGGCAGGCAGGGATACTCCATGAAGGGTTTTGTTTCGTTCATCCAGACCGCGCCACCACCCCAGCGAGGCCAGGTCGCCCTGGCAAAAATCGATCAATATGCCTTCTGCATCCAATCCCTTCACCACTTCACGGGCCTCGTCGAGCAAGAGCGGGCTAAAATCAATACCCAGATACGATCCCTTGCGCCCAGGTATTTTAGCCCAGGCTTCTGCAACGGTACCGCCTCCGCAGCCCAAATCGAGCCAGTCACCGGTTGGGTTAAGCCCGGCCAGGCAGCGGGTGATCCCTGGCTGGATGCGCCTGCGGGTGATGGCAAATGCCTTGCCGAAGGTTTGGTAAAATGTATTATTGAGTTCCAGCAACTGCTGGATGACCGCTGTCTGCATGGTACTATTATAAGGTGCTATGAAAGATAAAGAAAAATGGGTTAAGGATCATGCCTTGACCCCGCAAAAACTTGAAATCGCTCATCATATCCTGCTGGATATGATCAATGGCTCATCACTTGGAGCAGCCCAGCGTCGTCATCCCACCCCCGATGGCGCCGGGTATCTTGCCAAGCACTTCATTGTTGCCGAATACCATAACATGGTGGAAAGCGGCGCCCTTGAGGAAAGCCCCTCGCTGCTGGCGAGCATCCGCATGAAACCGGTACGGACTCTCTCAGGCGTGACCACCGTGACCGTTTTGACCCGCTCCCATCCCTGCCCGGGTGACTGCATTTTTTGTCCCACCGATGCCCGTATGCCAAAAAGCTATCTGCCCGATGAACCGGGAGCGGCACGCGCTTTTGAGAATGACTTCGATCCCTATCGCCAGGTAAAAGCCCGTCTGGATTCGCTGGAAGCCGTGGGACACCCCACCGACAAAATTGAGCTGCTCATTCTGGGCGGTACCTGGGATGCCTACCCGCGCGATTACCAGGCCTGG
Source organism: Chloroflexota bacterium (assembly GCA_021372725.1). Taxonomy (GTDB): domain Bacteria; phylum Chloroflexota; class Anaerolineae; order Anaerolineales; family Anaerolineaceae; genus JAJFTV01. The sequence continues at coordinate 18,526 of JAJFTV010000076.1, forward strand.
TTTATCCAGCGCTGCCTGGATGCCATGAACGGGGCAGAATCGGCCAACCTGAAACTTGCCCAGCAAATCAACGAGACTGCCAATCACCGCAATGTAGGTCTGGTAATCGAAACCCGCCCTGACTATATCCAGCCCGCCGAACTGGCCTGGCTGCGCAGTCTGGGGGTAACCAAAATCCAGATGGGTGCCCAAAGCCTGGATGAAGAAATCCTGAAAAAAAACCGCCGCGGCCACACGGCGGCTCAGACCCTGGCGGCAACATCCCTGCTGCGCGCCGCCGGATATAAAACCGTCCTGCATTGGATGCCCAACCTGCTGGGTGCCACACCGGAAAGTGACCGGACGGATTTTGTCCGCTTATGGCAGGGTTACTGCCCCGATGAGATAAAAATATACCCCACCCAGTTGCTGGAAACCGCCGAACTGTACCGCTATTGGCAGAACGGTGAATATCAGCCCTATACGATGGAGGAATTGATATCTTTGGTGGCGGATATCAAACCGACGGTGCCCATTTACTGCCGGATCAACCGCATCATCCGCGACATCCCCTCGCATCACGTGGTGACCGGAAACCGGCGGACCAGTCTGCGCCAGGATGCCGGGGAAGAAATGACCCGTCGCGGGAATGTGTGCCGCTGTATCCGCTGCCGCGAGGTGCGTGGGCAGCAGGTGGAAACGAGTGATTTGCGTCTGGATGATTTCATCTATGACGCAGCCTGGGCACAGGAACATTTTCTGCAGTACGTCACCCCGGATGACCACATCGCCGGGTATTTGCGTCTTTCACTGCCTGACCGGGCTGCCACAGCCCGCTGCAGCAGGCTGCCTGTCGAAGCGGCTGCCGTCCAGCAGGATTTACTGAAAGCCATGCCCGAATTGGAGGGCGCGGCGTTGATCCGTGAGGTGCACGTGTACGGGCAATCGCTGGGCGTGGGCGAGGAGCAATCCGGTGCAGCCCAGCACCGCGGTTTGGGCCGCCAGTTGATTGAACGGGCAGGGGAAATTGCCCGTGAACGCGGTTTTAGCCGCCTGGCGGTGATTTCGGCCATCGGCACGCGCCTGTATTACGAGCACCGCGGCTTCGAGCGCGGTGAGCTGTACCAGATTAAAAAAATATAGGCAGGCAAAAATTAATAGACCTGTAATTTGATCAATTGGCAAGGGCGTTCCTGCCTGACAGTCATCCTGAACGAAATGTGGGATCCGTCCAGGGGTAAACATCGCAATCATCTCGATATGCGCGATTCGTCTCTCCTCTTCAACAGTCCAAGGGATAACGTCTGCATATAAGGTTAATCGCACAATCAGCTCTTGGGCGGACTCTTCGCTTCGCTCAGAGTGACAACATGGGATATTTCGTTTCTTCCTTTACAAGTCTTTTATGGTTCGCATTCTCTTCTTTTCATCCATGTTATAATTTTTTCTGATCATCTCGATCGATCTATTTTTCAAATTAATGGAGCCCCATTTTATGCCCAATGAAACCTTGAACCAGCAACTGATCGACATCACAGTGCAAACCCTGCTTGATGAAGGCCTGCCGGTCGAAACGCCAGTCCAGGATCTGGAAGCCGTCAAGCTGCTGGGTTCGCGTGCGGTATGTGACTCGCTGGGGCTGGTCAGCTACCTGGTGGCCCTGGAAGAGCGCATTAACGATGCATTCGACAGCGGGATTTCATTGATGAGCGACCGGGCCATGTCGCTGGAGCGCAGCCCTTTCCGAAACCTGGCGGCGCTGATCGAATTTATTGAACAATTGATTGTGGAACAAAAAGCTTAACAAAACGCCCTGGTTCTAGGGCATTTTGACAATAATCAGTGAGTGGATTTTCACATGGCTGAAGTAAATGATGAACGAGTCATCCTGATCACCGGAACCCGCAAGGGGATTGGCAAATATCTGGCACAAACCTTCGCAGGCCGTGGCTGGCAGGTAATCGGCTGCAGCCGCAAGGAAGCCGATTGGGAAGCACCCGGCTATGAACACCTGCTGGCTGACGTGAGTGATGAAACCCAGGTGGCCGCCATTTTTCGCCATATCCGCAAGAATTACGGCCGTCTGGATGCCGCGTTGAACAACGCCGGTATCGCCAGCATGAACCATGTATTGCTGACACCCGGCGGCAGCGTTCAGTCGGTGATGAACACCAATTTCCTTGGCACATTCCTGGTCTGCCGCGAAGCTGCCCGCCTGATGATGAAACAGAAAAACGGGCGGATCATCAATTTCAGCACGGTTGCCGTCCCGCTGGATCTGGAAGGTGACGCGGTGTATGCCGCGTCGAAGAGTGCCGTGGAAAAATTTACCCGTATCCTGGCCCGTGAAATCGGCCCGTTGGGTATTACAGTGAATACCATCGGCCCGGCCCCCATCGATACCGATCTGATCCGCAATATCCCGCCGGAAAAAATGGACAAATTGATCAACAGCCTGGCCATCAAACGCTATGGAACTTTTGAGGATGTATTGAACGTGATTGATTTTCTCATTCATCCGAACAGCGGTTTCATCACCGGCCAAACCATCTACCTGGGAGGCGCCTGATGCTGGAATGGTTGTTCGAACGTTTTCACGAAGCAGCGGACAATGAAGCAATGATCTGGCGGGACCAATCTTTCCAGTATGGCTGGCTGCTGGAGAAAATTGACAAATGGAAAAATGAGCTGGTAAAGGAAGACATCACATCCGGAACGGTCGTTGCTCTGGAAGGCGATTATTCGCCCCAGGTGGTTGCACTGCTGCTGGCGTTGATCGACCAGGGCTGTATCATCGTGCCGCTCACCACCACGGTAGAGAGCCGCAAACCGCGCTTCAAGGAAGTCGCCGAGGTACAGAAATCCTTCTGTTTCACGGACCAGGATACCTGGCAGGTGATCTCTTACCCGATGCAGGTGAAACACCCTCTCAATCTACAGCTTCAGAGCACAGGTGATCCAGGGTTGGTGCTGTTTTCATCGGGCTCCACTGGCGAGCCCAAGGCAGCCCTGCATGATTTCAGCAAGCTGCTGGAAAAATTCCTCGCCCGCCGGCACACCCTGCGCACCATCACTTTCCTGCTGCTGGATCACATCGGCGGGATCAACACGCTGCTGTATGTGCTTTCCAATACCGGAACCATCATCTCCATCGAAGACCGCAGCCCGGATGCCGTTTGCGCGGCGATCCAAAAACACAAGGTGGAGTTGCTGCCCACCTCGCCCACCTTCCTCAATATGCTGCTTTTATCGGAGGGTTACCGCCGTTACGATCTCTCCTCGCTGCAGCGCATCACCTACGGCACTGAACCCATGCCGGAGACCACCCTCAAGCGGATCAGCCAGGTCTTTCCCAATGCCACCCTTCAACAAACTTACGGCCTCTCGGAATTGGGCATTCTGCGCTCCAAGTCCCGCTCGAATGACACTTTGTGGGTCAAGGTGGGCGGAGAAGGCTATGAAACCAAAGTAGTCGACCGCATCTTGTGGATCAAGGCGGACTCGGCCATGCTCGGCTATCTCAATGCGCCCAATCCGTTTGATGCGGAGGGCTGGTTCAACACCGGCGACGAGGTTGAGGTGGACGGGGAATACCTCAAGATTCTCGGACGGCGCTCCGAGATGATCAATATCGGCGGTGAGAAAGTTTACCCGGCCGAGGTGGAAAGCCTGTTGATGGAGCTGGATAACATCCTGGATGCCAGCGTGCGCGGCGAACCCAACCCGATTACCGGGCAAATGGTCGTGGCGCGCGTCACCCTGGCTGAGCCGGAAGATCCGCTGGAGCTGCGCAAGCGCATCCGCAATGCGTTGAAAGATATTGCTGCACCTTATAAAATACCGGCCAAAATTGAGCTGGCCGATAATCCTCTTCATTCAGCGCGTTACAAAAAGATGCGCCGGGTGGAATAATTCATCATTTGCCGAAAGGAAATTCTATGAGCCAGGAAATTTCAAAAGAAGCATTAGAACTGCATCGCCAACTGATCACCATCGACGGGCACTGCGATACGCTGTTGGGTATCCAGCGTGGTTACCTTGACTTCATCAATGGGTTCACCCCGCCGGAAGATCCAAGGTACAAGGGTGTTGTCAGTCATATCGATCTGCCGCGCATGAAGGCTGGTGGTGCCACCACCCAGGTATTCGCCTGTTTCGTGGAAAAGCAATATCTCCCATCCGATGCCACCAATCAGGCTTTGCGTTTATTTGATTATTTTTATCAACAGGTTGAAGGCAGTGATGATTTTGTTTTTGTTAAGAGCGCTGCGGATATCCGGGCTGTCAAGAAAGCGGGCAAGACCAGCGGTTTTCTCAGCATCGAGGGTGTTGAATCACTGGAAGGTGATACGGCCATCTTGCGCAACTTCTACAAGCTGGGGCTGCGCCAGGCAGGCTTAACCTGGAATTGGCGCAACCAGGCTGCCGACGGCCTGGGTGAGGCCCGCACAGGCGGCGGCCTGACGGAGTTCGGTGTGGAGCTGGTGAAGGAGGCCAACCGTTTGGGCGTCATCCTGGATGTGGCACACCTGGCACCGGCCGGTATTCGCGACGTGTTCGCTTTCAGCGAACAGCCCATCCTGGATTCGCACTGCGGAGCCAAAGGCGTCACCGACCACGAACGCAACCTGGATGATGAGCAACTGGACGCACTGGCGAAGAACGGCGGTGTGGCCTGCATCACCTTCGTCCCACCTTTCATCAACGGGGCTGTCAAAGAATATAACGACCGTGACACGGCATCCATCGAGGACGTCTTCAAGCATATCGATTACGTCGCAAAACGGATCGGCGTGGACCACGTGGGCATCGGCTCCGACTTCGACGGTTTCGATGGCTATCTGCGCGGGATCGAAGACATCTCCAGGATCCCCAACCTCACTGCCGGGCTGCTGAAGCGCGGCTACAAGCCTGATGAAGTGACGAAGATCATGGGCGGGAATTACCTGCGCGTTATCGAGCAGGTATGCGGGTAAATAGATAACAAACCACAAAATGGTTTTCTCCCCCTTCCAACCGCCCACCCCGGTTTGCATTTTTAATAATGGCTTTATTGGGCCGGGGCTGTCAGCACCTCTTCCTTCACAAACTTGCGTGGGATGAACTGCACCAGCACCAGGCTGATGACAGCGACCACTACCCCGAACAGGAAGGTAGCCGATGGAGCAATCTGTTCCCACAGAATCCCGCCCACCACCGGAACGATCAAGGCAGAAATATGGTTGATGGTCTGGCCCATGCTCACATTGCCAGTGATCTCTTCCTGCGAAACCACAATCTTTTGGAAGTAGGATTCCAGTGCCAGGCTGAAGCCCATGAAAACGTTATCCAAAATAAATAGAACACACAGAATGGGCAGGTTGGGAATGTAGGCGTAACCCAGAAAGACACCCGTCAGCCCGACAAAATTCCAGGTGAGCACTTTCCGCTCGCCGAACTTTGCGACCAGTTTGCCCAATTGCGGTAAAGTGAACGTGCTGACCAGGTTGTTCACCAGAAATAACATTGCCGTCTCTCGAACACCGATCCCATACACATCCACCAGCAGGAAAATGGCAAAGGTGTAAAAAATGTGCCGGCGGCTGCCCAGCAGGAAAGTGAGGGCATAATACAGCCAGTACTTTGCCCGGAAAACAACTTTCCGTTTCTCTTTTTTGACGTTGTATCGTCTGCCATTGCGAATTGCAAACAGGCTTCCCGCCGTCACAATCCCGCCAATCACCAGAAAGGTGGTTCGGTAGCCCCAGGCAGAAAAATGAATGGGACCGATATCGGAGCCCTCCACGAACAACCAGATCACAATGGTTCCAAGGACGGAGGCAAAGGATGAAATGCCGCTCAGCCTACCCAATACTTTGGGAGCCTCTTCCTTGCTGGAACCCATTAACACCAGGCTGTTGCTGCAGGGGTAAAAGAAGTGAAAGCCGGTCGACATGACCAGGGTGCTGATCATCAGCAGGCTGAGGGTATCCGATACACCGGTCATCATGATCCCTATACCCAACAGCAACAGGCTGACACCCATCACGCGCATTTCGCTCAGGTAAAGTGCCAAAAATGCAAGGACAAATCCCAGCAGGCCTGGAATTTCGCGTACCGACTGGATGATGCCAATCTGATCAGCACCGATACCCAATTCTTCGACTGCAAAATTATTGAAAACAGCCTGCCAGACGTTAAAACCCAGATAGAGGAAAAAATTGGCAAATGCAAGGGTTCGGAAGAGTTTTTTGGAGTCGTCCATGAGAGAGTGTTTTGACCTTTGAAAGCTTTAATGAACAATTATCAGTGCCAACCGGCGTACCGGAGAGCACCGTTATTGTTGTGCCACCACTTCCTTGAATAACTGCTCGTAAGCATCGACCACCCGCTGCACGTCAAATCGTTCTGCCATGACGCGGCTTTTCAGCCGGGCAGAACGCAGGCGGTCCGGATCGTCCAACAAACCCCGCAGTGCTTTCACAAATCCAGCCGTATCATCGGGATCCACTAAATAACCATTTTCGCCCTGCTCAACCAGTTCCAGGTTGCCGCCGGCCTTCCCCAGCACCATTGCCAATCCCATGGCCAGTGCCTCAACGCCCACCACCGACAATCCTTCGGTACGTGAAGGCATAAACAAAATATCGCTTTCGGCGTAGCATTCCAGTACCTGTTCGGGCATCACCCAGCCGGGCAGGTCAAAGCGATCCTGAAGATGATGGCTGTTAATCTCCGCTTCCATCTCTTGCCGCAACGCACCGTCACCTGCCAACGTACAACTCCAGGGCAGGTCGGCCAGTTGTGCCAGCGTACGAATAATTTGCAGCGGGTTTTTTTGTTCCACAAAACGCCCGGCGAAAACCAGCCGCGGGGGGGTATGCGGTTCGATATGGGAGGGTTTGACCCCCTGCAAATCGACGCCATTGGGGATGACGCATATCTCCACCGGATAGTGTTCCAACGCAAGCTGGCGCGTATACTGGCTTACCGCAACGACCCGTGCAGCGTTTTTCCAGATCGGTGGTGTGAAAGGCTTCACCCAGCGGAACCAGCGCGCTGTCTTCTGTGGGGAGCCGCCCGGCACATCCCCCAGGTGGGCCGTCAACACATAAGGGATATGTGTAACGCGGTTTACCCACCATGCTGCGGCTCCGCAAGGGACTGCGAAATGCACATGAAGGACATCCGGTTTCCACTCGCGGGCAATCTTTACACCCTGCCGGCTGGCTGCCAATACATAACTCAACATGGTATTCAATCCGGCCCGGAAAGCCTGTTTTCGATGGACTTCAATACGCCGGATCATCAGATTGGGATTTTCGTCCAGACGGGGAAGATCACCAAAATGCGAGGTCAGTACTTGCAGTTCATGACCGCGTTTAGCCAGTCCCTCGCAAATTTCCTGGGCGGCTTTTCCACCACCTCCGCCAATGGGAGGGTATTCATAAATGAGAACAAGGATCCGCATGTGGAGTAAATCCTGCGTTATGGCTGTTCGGTGGGGTGTATATCTTCACTGCCATTGACAACTTTTTTCACCAGATAAGTGGGTTTCCCCTGCGATTCGTGGTAGGTGCGCATGAGCAGCTCGGCAATCAACCCCATCAGGATGGATTGAAAACCGAAGATCATAAACATCAGGCTGGTGACAAACAACGGTGAGTCAAATGGCGAAATGGAATAGAAAATCCTGCGGATAAACAGGAACAAGAGCATAATACCGCTGATGAGAAAAAAGAGCAGGCCGCTGCCACCAAACAGATAGATCGGTTTGTCGGCATAGGAACTTAAGAATTTCACCGTGAACAAATCCAGAATCACTTTGAGGGTACGTTCCAGACCGTACTTGGCTTTGCCAAAACGGCGCGGATGATGATGAACAACCACCTCGGTAATCCGCGCGCCAACCGAAGCGGCGTAGACTGGGATAAACCGGTGCATTTCCCCATACAACCGGAAGCCGTTAATCACTTCACGGCGGTAGGCCTTCAATGTGCAACCGTAATCATGAAGATGCTCACCGGTAACGGCGGAAATAAGCCAGTTGGCAATGAGGGATGGCAGGGTACGGGTCAAAAAGGGGTCTTCCCGATTCTTGCGCCACCCGCTGACGACATCATACCCTTCCTCGATTTTTTGAAGCAATAAGGGAATATCTGACGGATCGTTTTGAAGATCAGCATCCATGGGGATAACAATATCACCTTTGGCATAATCAAAACCGGCCGCGATGGCTGCGGTTTGTCCAAAATTTCTGCGTAGTTCAATCACCCGTACATGGTCGTGATCCTGTGCTGCGACAATTTCCATTTCTTTCAAGCTGTCATCTTCGCTGCCGTCATCAACAAAAATGATTTCCCAAACGTTTTTCAGGGGCTGGAGCGCACTGACCACCGCCTTATATAACAAGGGAATATTTTGCTGCTCGTTGTAGACCGGGATGATAATTGAAAGGGATTCTAATGGAGCCATGAATTGTGTACCTGTCAAATAGGAAGAGTGAAGGAATTATAACATGTGATGGTTGTGCAAAATTTGAATAAATTTGGTGTAACCCCCGTTGTTTTGTGTTATGCCCAGGTCGTACTCGCTGTGGGGTAAAAACCGTGAAAAATAGTACTGAATGGCAACGGTGGCAGCATTTTGCCAGGGATTTGGGTTGACCATAAATCCGCTCAGGCTCGTATACTGAGTCAGGGCGCCTTTTCGCCAGCCGTAATACCCGTTGTTGAGAATGTTGGCAGCCCATGATAGCTGCCGGCCCAGGGTTCGACGGTCTGGATCCAGGTTGCCCAATGAAAATGACGCAGGAACGACCGGATCGGATAGTGCATGCAGTTGATACTCGAGGATTGCCAGAATCAACCGCGGCGATATGGAGTAGTTGTTGACGATGCTTTCCACAATCTGCAAGCCGGTGACGAGCTTTTCGCCTGACCTGTCGACGTAGTTCTTCAGCCACCCATTGGATGCAGCCAGAAAGGAAGCGGTATCAAAATCCAGGGCAGCCGGGCCGTTGACATAAAGGGAATTGGGGAGAATCACAACCCCTTCATCCCAGAATGGATCCACAACCAGCCTGATCGACAGAGCCTGGCCGGGGGCAAGAGTGGTCAATTTGCCTGTCGGGGGAAAGGACGGGTTATCGGCGGCAATATTTTCGATTGTGGTTCTGAAGCGGGCCGTTAATGCCGGCAAGGTATCGCCGGCCTGTACAGTGTAAGGCATCATATCCCATAACTGGTAAGCCTCTGTCGGAATGAATAATTGTGATTCATCCACGGTATTTGTTAAACCGGATGACGGTGTCGATAATGTGCCGGGTTGTAAAGTTGAAACCTCGGGGATTATTGTGGAAAATCCGGGGACATCCGTTACTTCGGCTGGCTGCAGATTGGGAAAATTGCATGCAAAGGTTAAAATGATAATGAGTGAAGCGAGCAGCACTACAGGGCTGTGTTTTTGGAGTTTTTGTCGCACTTTCAATTTTTTCCTGGATGAAAGGCCAATACCCACTTTGATTCTTGTTTCACGGAACAGGAATTTTATGCTCAAAAGCTATTATACTTACATTTCGAGATATCTCATGACACAGAATGGCAAGGAGAAAAAATGACAGGCCTTAAAGGTTCGGAATTAAAAGCAAAAATATCACGGGGGGAAAAGGTGTTTGGCACCTGGCTCAGTATCACAGACCCGGCCGTTGCCCGTATGTATACCCAGTTGGGCTTTGATTTCTTGCTGATCGACATGGAACACAGCGTCATCAATCCTGAAACCCTGCAAACGATGTTGATGATGTTTTCAGATACGCCTGTCTGCCCCATCGTGCGGGTGCCGTGGCATGAACCAAACTGGTCCAAATGGGCGCTGGATGCCGGTGCGGAGGGTATCATTTTCCCCAACGTGACCTCGGCAGAACAGGCCAAACGGCTGGTGGCACAGTGCAAATATCCACCGCAGGGCGAACGTGGTTTCTTCCCGAAATGTGCATCCAACTTTTTGATGGATATGCCAGAATACCTGGACGGGATCAACGACCGCATCCAGGTCTGGATGCAGATCGAAAGTGTGGAAGGTCTTCGAAGCATGGAGGAGATTGTCAAAGTGCCAGGACTGGATACGGTATTAATCGGCCCTGCCGATCTGTCTTTCTCGCTGGGTATTGGCAACCAGTATGAGAACCCCATCTTCGATCATGCCCTGGAGGAAATTTTCAGCAAAGCGCACAAAGCCGGTATTCCGGTGGCTTATCACATGTATGAGATTTCCGAAAAGGCATTGGCCAAGGGCAAGGAAGCCAGCCTCTTTTCCTTCGGTTTTGATATTGTTTTTGCCCGCCTCGGAGCACTGCAGGCCCTTAATAATGTGCGCACTGGCCTGGAGAAAGTGTAAACCCTGTGGACACCTTGCGGATCAACCCGGAACGTTTCCTGACCGATTTTGCTGAACTGGGAAAGATCGGTGCAACGCCTGAGGGGGGTGTCGACCGGCCCAGTTTCAGCGACGCTCACTTGCAGGCGCTGGAATGGTTCAGGCAATATGCTGACCGGATCGGACTGCCTGCCAGGATTGACGCAGCCGGAAACCGTTCCATTTGCCTGGCCAGTGCCAACACCTCCGCCCCGACCCTGCTGATTGGCTCCCATCTGGATTCAGTCTATGACGGCGGCCGGTTTGACGGAGCTCTGGGTGTGATGGCCGGGCTGGAAGTTCTGCATACCATCCAGGATGCATCACTTAAGTTGCCGTTCAACCTTAAATTGAATCCCAAGCCGAACAACAGGAGCAAAAAATGAAAGAATTGATTAAGAAACTGGTCGAAACCGATGGCCCTTCGGGTTACGAAGATCGAATCAGGGAACTGATTACCAAGGAATGTGAGCCCTATGCAGATGAAATCCGCAGTGACGCGCTAGGCAACCTGATCGTCCGTAAGGGCAGTAAGAAAAACAATGGCAAACGTGTGATGATCGCCGGGCACATGGATGAAATCGGCGTAATCGTCACGAAAATCGATGAAAAAGGGTTTATCCGCTTTACCCGCATTGGCGGGGTTCGTACATTAACCTGCATCGGCGGGCGGGTGCGTTTCCTGAACGGCGTGGAAGGTGTTATCTACACTGAAGACCGGCTGGCAAAGGAATTTCCTGAATTTGACAAACTGTATATCGATGTCGGGGTTGATAAAATCGAAGACTGCCCGGTAAAGGTGGGAGACATCGCTGTGTTCAACCGGCCATTCACCGATCTGGGAAACGGCCGTCTGATATCCAAAGCTTTGGACGACCGAATTGCCTGCGCAGTGATGATCGAAGCTCTGAAGAAAATCAAACAAACCGACAACGAGCTCTATTTCGTCTTCACCGTCATGGAAGAGATTGGCCTGGTCGGGGCTGGCACCTCGGCGTTTGGCGTTGAACCGGAAGTAGCGCTGGCAGTGGATGTATGCGGCGTCGGCGACGTGCCGGGCTCGGGACCGATGAACGTAAAATTGGGCAAAGGCCCAACGGTGAAGGTAAAAGACGAATCGGTTATTGCCCACCCCAAGGTGGTCAAGTGGATGGCTCAAACAGCCGAAGAGAATAACCTCCCCTACCAGTTGGAGGTGATGAGCGGCGGCGGCACGGACGCCGGGGCGATGTACAAATCAAGAACCGGCGCACCCACCGGATGTGTTTCCATTCCTACCCGCTACGTCCATTCACCATCCGAAATGGTCGACATCCATGATGTGGAAAACGCCGTGAAATTCCTGGTAGCTTTGCTGACCCCGCCTGTAAAACCAGGGTAGAACCGCTCCATCCGGTAACAAGGCTGATTTACTGTTTTGAAAAATTGGCGGCTGTCCCAAAAGTCAAAATAAGAAAATCCGCAAGAAGAAAGAAACTATTCACGCACTCCGGGCTGGGGCCTGGACTGAATAAGAATAACCAAAACCGGCAAGTTTATTTTGGCCGGTTTTAGTTATTCTTATGGGATCTCCGGTATTCGGTTTTGCCGGTCACAATCACTTTTTGGGATTCCTTGCCTTTCAGCCCTTTCTCTACAAACAGCTTCTCTCCGGTAAAGGGATCCTTTTCTGTATAGTACATCAAGGTGGAATAGGTGGATGGTGAAGGGGTAAAAACCTGCACCTGCTCAGGGGTCAGCTTAAGCCGCTCCCTGGTGAAACGATGCACGTTTTGCATGTCTTTCATCGTGCAGCCCGGGTGGGCGGCAATCAGGTAATACGTAAGGTATTGCTCTTTTCCCGCCTTACGGGTGAGACGTTCGAAATCAGCCTTGAAACGCAGCAATGATTGGGTTCCGGGCTTGCCCATCAATTTGAGCACATGCTCTTCTGTGTGTTCCGGGGCGACTTTCATCTGACCCGAAACATGTTTTTCCACCACCTCTGCCAGATATTCATCACCTTTCGGGTCGGCTTGCAGCAGGTCATAACGCACCCCTGAAGATACCTGCACCTTCTTGATGCCGGGGATTCGCTCCAGACGCTGCATCAGTTTCAGCAGCGGGCCATGATCCACATGCAGTTGGTTGCAAACCTGGGGATACAGGCAGCGCTTGTCTTTACAACTGCCGCTTTTGAGCTTCTTTTCACACTCATAACCATACATATTGGCCGTCGGGCCGCCTACATCCAGCACATAACCTTTGAAACCGGGGCGGTTCACCATGCCTTCCACCTCGGCGGCGATGGAGTCCGGGCTGCGCCACTGTATGGTTCGCCCTTCATGGATGGCGATTGCACAGAAATTGCACTCGCCGTAGCAGCCGCGGTGCGTGGATACGGAAAAGCGGATGGTTTCCAAAGCCTTGACCTTGCCCTGCTTTTCATAATACGGATGTTGGGCATGTTCGTAAGGCAAAGCATACACATCATCCAGTTCTGCCTGGCTCAACGACAAACTGGGCGGGTTTTGCACCAGATAGCGCCGGTCAACTTTTTGTGCCAGGCCGATTGCGTTGAGCGGATCGTTGTTGCGATAAAACTGGTGAAACATTTGCGTAAAGGCTTCCTGGTCGACCGCTGCTTCCTGAAAGGGTGGCAGTTCCATATACCCGGCCGGGATTTCGGTAGAGGCGTAGCATATACCCCGCAGAGAACGGACATCCCTGCCATTTTTCAGCCCGGCAGCCAGATCCAGAACAGTGCGCTCGCCCATGCCGTAAACCAGGTAATCGGCTTTGGCGTCAAACAGCACCGGCTTGCGTATTTTATCCGTCCAGTAATCATAGTGGGCAATGCGCCGTAAACTGGCCTCGATACCGCCCAGTACGATGGGGACGGTGTCTTTGTAATACCGGCGGATCAGATTGCTGTAAGAAATTGTGGCGCGGTCAGGCCGGCGGGTGTTCGTACCGCCGGGTGTGTAATCATCACTCTTGCGTTTTTTAAGCGTAGCCGTGTAATTGGAGATCATCGAGTCGATGCTGCCAGCCGTGACACCCCAGAACAGGGACGGTTCACCCAGGCGCATGATATCCACGGGTGAATGCAAATCAGGCTGGGCAATGATGCCCACCCGGTAGCCGGCCTTCAGCAGCACCTTGCCGATCACCGCCGCACCGATAAACGGGCTGTCGATATAGCTGTCCCCGCTGATCAGAATGACATCCAGCCGCTCCCAGCCCAGATTTTTTACTTCTTCCACTGTCGTTGGTATAAACATATACTTACTGCCTTCGGCTCAGATATGAGTGTGTGAATAAATTATTTCCGAAATTCCGGTCCCAAGGCACCCAGCCGCACACCCTCACGCAGCTTTTTGTAAGGTAAGATGCGCGGATTTTCAATGTGTGCACCCGGCGCTTCGACAATCAGGATTTCCTGGGCGATGGGCTGAAATTCAGCACGATAATGGTTGGTGCTCTTGACCACCACAATCTTCATCTTTTCAGGCTCAATACCAACTACCCTGAAAAAGCTACGGTCATTCATTTGGGCGCGTACACTGGATACCACAATATGAACGCCGCCAATCCGGATATGTGCCATTTTTCCCAGGTTGGCTTTCATGCCGCGACCAACCGGCCCGGTGGGATCAAAGTCACCTTCGAATAACTGCTCAACTGTGAATCTGCCATGGAAAGGTGAGTGCCCCGGCATCAGCTTGCCGCCCAGATCCAGTTCGATTTGTGCACCCACCCCGGCTATATGGATCTTTTTCGCCGCTTCGGGGTCATACATTAACCCCAATGCCGCATCCCGGGCGTTATGCCTGACCAGCGCATCCAAAACCCAGACGGTGTCCGAGGTTCCACCACCACCCGCATTATCCTGCACATCGGCCAGGACGACAGGTTTTTCGGCCCATTCGGCGATTTTCATGGCACGTTCAACCGCCTCGTCCGGTGAATACATGCGTTGGGCAAAACCACCTTCATAATCCATCAAGACATCATAGAGTTGATCCAGCGCGTTGTCGGCTGCTTCCTGCGTTGTGCCATACGTGAACAGGCTCGGCCCGGCATGATAGATATCCGAGAGCAGGAACCCGTGCATAAAAGTCACCGATAAAACCCCATCCCCTTTTTCGATTTGTTCCAGCTTTTTGTAGATGGAAATACAGGGTTCGGTGAACGATGAGGCGGTTGACGGTGCAATCAGGTACGGAAGCTGAATATACGCTTTAAAAATCGGTTTTCTTTCCAGAAGGTGCTGCATCAGGCAGGCGGCACGCACACCGGTTTCATAGACATCGATATGCGGATAGGTTCGGTAACCAACCAGGGCGTCGAACTCGTCCACCGCCATTTGGGGGATGTTACCATGCAAATCGAAGGTAGCCACCACCGGCACATTTCCCACCACGCTGCGGACCCGGCGCTGGATTTCTGTTTCGGCGTCTTCGTATTCCTCAGTCACCATGGCCCCGTGCAGTTCCAGGTACACGGCATCAAAAGGCCCTTTCTCTCGCAACAGATCTATCATCTGGCCTGTCAGGCGGTCAAAGGCATCTTTGGTGACCGTACTGGCAGGTTGGGCAGAGGCCAACATGAGTGGAACCAGCTCGTGACCTTGATCGCTCATCACATCCAGAAAACCGGCTGTGGAAACATTGGCATGGGTGCCTTTTAATCCCAACAAATCTTCCGGTTTGTGTATGTGCGGCATTTCCGGGCTGTCTCCGGCAAAATCCGCGTAGGTCGTAATCATCGGGGCGAACGTATTGGTTTCATGCAGCAAGCCGGCTATCGCTATTCTGACCATATTCATAACTCCTTCAGGATTTTAGTGAGTTTATTGTATCAAACCTGCCGGTTTCCGCCGCGCCACTTTAAAAAACAGGATCATCAGCTATATGACCAGGGTGAGTGGCAGTTTGTAACAGAGTTGCCCAACATGAATTGCCTTGACCCTCATTTTGCTTTCTGATATACTGGCGGGAATTGTAATCCAACGGGAAAGGACAAATCATTGCATGGACGATACGGATAGTTCTCCGCAATGCAGCAAAGGCGCCCTGATCGTTTCTAAACGGTGATTTGACACATTTTTCGAAATCAGCCGCAGACGCCTTGCTTCTGCGGTTTTACTTTTCCTGACTGAAAGCGTAATTTCGGCAATTTTCGTTGACTTCGTGTCGACTGAATCTGCAAAGCTTTACCACCCGGCCCTATTTTGAGATGTTTTAGTTTGGTGAAATTCCTATGTTCCGCGACAAGATTTATTGGCAAACATTACTGCGAATAGCTATTCCTATTGCCCTTCAAAATTTCATTTCGAACGGGTTAAACCTGATTGATGTCATGATGATTGGACAATTGGGCGATACTTCGGTGGCTGGTGTTGGGTTGGCCAACGAGATCAGCTTTGTGTTAAGCATGGTCGCGTTCGGCATAGCTAGCGGGGGATCTATCTTTGCAGCTCAATATTGGGGTAAAAAAGATATTCCCAGCCTGCGCAAAGTATTGGGGATCAGCCTGCTGGTTGGCATTGTAGTAAGCCTTATCTTTACATTGATTGCTTCTCTGTTTCCGGAAAAGGCATTGGCTGTCTATACCAGTGATCCGGCTGTAATCAAGGTTGGCTCAAATTATCTGCGGCAGATAGGCATCTTTTATACACCTTGGATGATCTCATATATTTTCTCGGTTATCCACCGCAGTACACAAAACGTGAAGTTACCCATCCTGGTCAGCTTCCTGGCGCTGGGGCTGAAAACTACAATTAATTATCTGCTGATTGGTGGGCATCTGGGTTTTCCGGCATTAGGCGTACAGGGCGCTGCCATTGCCACCATGATCTCGCGTACAGTAGAGATCACCTGCATGCTCCTGTTTACGTACCTGGGCAAAACGCCATTGGCCGCCAACTTCAAGGAATTGTTCCATATCGAGATTCCTTTCCTGAAACGATTTTTCAAGATAACGGTTCCAGTTGTCCTCAATGAGACCATGTGGTCATTGGGGATCACCACTTACTCCATGATCTATGCCCACATCGGCACCGAATCGATTGCAGCCTACAACATCGCCCATACCATCGACAATTTAATGTTTGTTTTGTTCATGGGCATCGGTAATGCCTGCGCCATTATGGTAGGGAACAATATTGGCGCAGGTGATGAAAAAACTGCCGAAAGTTACGCCAAACGTTCTCTGGTGGTGGCTATTGCCGTAGGTGTGGTTGTGGGAATGTTTCAAATTGGCATATCCAGGGGATTGCTAAGCCTGTATAAAGTCTCCGATCTGTCCAAATCCTATGCGATCAGCATCCTGTTGATATCGGGTTTGGCATATTGGCTCAAGTCTGCAAATATGATCATTTTTGTTGGCATCCTGCGCAGCGGAGGCGATACAAAATATGGATTACTTTTAGAACTATTTTCAATGTGGGGCATTGGGGTACCCCTGGCATTATTGGGTGGGTTTGTATTCCATTTGCCGGTCTATTATGTTTACTTGCTGGCGCTCAGCGATGAGGCGGTTAAGGCAGTGATTGGCATGCGAAGAGTATTTTCGCGACGCTGGATCAACAACCTTGTTAAGGGGTTTGACCAGCCGCATGAAGAGCTACCGGTGGTGGAACAAGCAGAATAGTGATACAAAAAAATAGTTTTTACCGATTTTCTTCGCCTGATCACGAAGCGCCGGCATATTCACCCCCAACCAGCCTTGTGTTGCCATCCCATAACGAGCCATGCCGGAAAGCCGGGATGGCTCGGCAGCATTTTCAAGGGAGCCTATGATTTCTGTAACAGTGTCCCTTGTTTTCCTTGCCCCACAGGGAAATAAAAAAACCAACCATCAAAATCCTTTATCCAGACAATGTCATTATATCGGAAGCCGAGAGTAATTCTACATGAATGAGGGGGATGAAACTAGAGTTTGGCAAAGCATTAACCACCCAACAGATGGGATGCTACAATACGGATGCCAATAAAAATCAGTACCACGCCCCCCAGGACCTCCATCCCCCTGCCGAATCGTTGACTTAATCGATTCCCCAAAAAGAGACCCGCCAGTGACAACACTGTGGAAGTGATCCCAATCATCAGCGCGGATTCTACAATATTCACCTGCAGCAGTGCCAGGCTGAGGCCGACCGCCAGGGCATCGATGCTGGTGGCGATGGATAACATGACCAATGAGCGGCCGCGTGAGGGATCCTGAATATATTTTTCTTCTTCCCCTTTTTTCAAACCGGAAAAAACCATGCGCCCTCCCACCCACACCAACAAGATGAAGGCAATCCAGTGATCAAAGTTTGCGATCAGATTGACCACCGTGCTGCCGGCCAGCCATCCGATGACGGTCATCCCAGCCTGGAAAAGACCAAAGTGCCAGGTAATTCGAAAGACCAGGCGTCGGGTAAGCGGGACAGGCGAGGTGCCAACCCCGAGCGATACGGCAAAACAATCCATTGCCAGTCCCAAGGCAACCAGAAACGTATATCCAAAATTCATCATGCTAATGTGTTTCTCCCAGGAGGTTTCACAAAACAAAGATTATACCATTGACAGAACGCGGAGAAATGGTAAATATTTTTAATGGTTGGACTACCTGGAAGATAATGGCCATTCCACGATTCTTCCCTGCTTCAGACTTTCTTTCACCCAAATCAGCCTTTGATTGGTCGAACCGCGAAATGGCAAATCCAGACACCTTTGCGCCAGAATGAATGGCCCATCCACAAGTACGTCACAAGATTTCGCCAGTTCATACATTGCAGTATCCTTCTTTTCCAATAAGTTATTCCAGGTGAAACCCGTGTAGGCCCATACATCTTTTCCTCGTTGATGAAATGCATGAGCAATTTGTATAGCGGCCAAAGGCTGAAAGAAAGGATCTCCCCCGCTGAGCGTGACTCCTTTTATCAGCGGGGTATCCGGCAATTGACGAAGCAGTTCAGCTACTGCGTATTCACACCCGCCTTGAAAATCCCAGGTTTGCGGGTTATGGCAGTTTGGACAGTGATGTTTACACCCCTGAAAGAAGAGTACGGTACGCAAACCGGGACCATCGCTAACGCTTTCATTTACAATACCCGACAATCGTACATTTAACGAAGTTTTTTCTTCAAGCATGCATGTGTGACTTTCGGTCATTAAGTTCGGCTTTTTTGGCATCGTTGAAGTGATCCACCGTAGAGAGGTAACCTGTGATACGGCGGATCCGGCGAATATCTGCTGATCCACAGGCAGGGCAATCGGTTTCGATTACGCCTCTGTATCCACATACAATGCATTCGTCGATTGGAAAGTTTATCCCGCCATAGCCGATACCTACGCTGGCCATATAGCGTATCAGCGTTTCGAACGCTTCCAGGTTATATAGCGGCGGTGCATCCAACTCCACGTAACTGATGTGCCCAGCGTTAGTCAGAGCTTGGTAGGGAGCTTCAATCGCCAGCTTGTCAAATGAAGAAATTGCATAACTTACCGGTACATGAAAACTGTTGGTGTAATATTCCTTATCGGTTACCCCTGGAATGTTTCCTAATAATTCCCGGTCAATGGCTACAAATCGTCCCGAGAGACCTTCGGCTGGAGTGGCCAGCAGGGTGAAATTGAGATCGTACTGATCGGCAAGATGATCCACCATCTTGCGCATAAAACGAATAATCTCCAGTCCCAAATTTTGTGCGTCTGTGGATTGCGCCTGGTGAGTCCCTGTCAATGCCGTCAATGTTTCCGCCAGACCAATGAAACCCATGGATAATGTTCCGTGACGAATGGCCCCGGCAATTTCATCTTCGGCCTTGAGTTTATTGGATTCTACATACAATCCTTGCCCCATCAAAAAAGGCATATCCATCACTTTAAGGTGAGCCTGGATCTGATATCGATGCATGAGCTGCTTCGACGCCAACGCCAACACCTCTTCGAGAGAAGTGAAGAATTGTTGAACGTTGCCATTGGACTTGACAGCAATACGCGGCAGGTTAATGGTTGTGAACGAAAGATTTCCTCTGCCATCACTGACAGCTTCACCATGCCGGTCGGCAATCACACGCGTGCGGCAGCCCATATAGGCCACTTCCGTGCCATAATCGCGGTTGAATGGACTGTCCATGAAAGAAAACGTCGGGTTCATGTGTGTGGCTGCCACCCGTATAGCCAGCTTGAAGAGATCGTAATTCGGGTCTCCCGGATTGAAGTTAATCCCGGACTTCACGCGGAAAATGATATTGGGGAAAATGGGTGTCTCTCCTCGGCCAAGGCCCTTCTCATAGGCCAGCAGCAGATTGCGCGTGACAGCCCGCCCAGGTTCTGAGGTATCACAGCCCAGGTTGATCGAACTGAAGGGTACCTGTGCGCCGGCACGACTGTGCATGGAATTGAGATTGTAGATCAACCCTTCCATCGCCTGGTAAATTTCGTTTTCGTCGGAATTGGCGACAAAATCTGCCATATCCCGGTCAAAGAAAGCAAAAGATTGCCCACCGTGCATGTCGTTCTGCGAGCTTTGTAAAATAATGGCGGCCAGCGCTGCCGCT
The DNA here is from genome assembly GCA_021372725.1 of Chloroflexota bacterium. Classification (GTDB taxonomy): domain Bacteria; phylum Chloroflexota; class Anaerolineae; order Anaerolineales; family Anaerolineaceae; genus JAJFTV01. Next base: position 38,435 of record JAJFTV010000076.1, read on the forward strand.
GATCCAGCCCGCCGCGGTGGACGAATGTATCCATGCCCTGTGTTGAAGCCGGAATACAGTAGTTTGCCCAGCGGGATCTGCACGCAGGTGAGCGTCTTGGCATAAAAATCCAGATCGTGGATGTGAATGTCGCCGTTGCGATGTGCCTGGGCGATATCGTCAGGGATGAGGCGGGAGAGATAATATTGACGGCTGGCAGCCGAGGCAATTTGCAGCATCTTGGCCGAAGGTGAGTTACTCACATTAGCGTTCTCACGGTTGGTCTCGACCAGAATCTCAGCCACAGCATCCATTAACTCGGATTTACCCTCGCGGATGCGCGTGCGGCGGTCACGATAAAGAATGTAAGCTTTCGCTGTTCTGGCATGCCCCTTTTCAATCAATATTTTCTCCACGGCATCTTGAACTTCTTCCACAGTAGGAAGGGAAACTTTTTTCTCTTTCTGGAGGTAATCTACTACATTTTCTGCAAGCTGCCGGGCGGTTTCTAGATCATGTCCGCCCACGGCCTGAGCAGCTTTATAGATCGCTGCTGCAATCTTCTCTACATCAAAGGCAACGATCCGTCCATCCCGCTTTTGAATGGAATGAAAAAAATGTCCGTCCCCTTGAGCCCTTTCATCACAACTTTTTGTTAAAGGTAGAACCGTTGTTAAACGTAGTGAATCACTTTCCATATCTGTTCTTCCTTTCCAAACTTGTAGCTTGTCTATTTGATGAAAATTAGAGATATTCTGATCACTCAAGCAGGTAACATTCTTCGATAAAGACGAGCTGCGGCAATCAAATTTTGCAATGACGGTAACACTTCTTCCCATCTGCGTGTTTTCAAGCCACAGTCCGGGTTGACCCACAACTGTTCAGCGGGGATCACCTGCAATGCTTTACGAATTAAATCCACGATCTCAAGAGTGGAGGGTATACGCGGTGAATGAATATCGTAAACTCCAGGGCCGACATCATTGGGGTATTGAAAATGCCGGAAAATTTCCAGCAGCTCCATTCCCGAGCGCGATGCCTCGATGGAAATGACATCTGCGTCCATGCGGATGATGGCGTCAATGATGTCTTCAAACTCTGCATAACACATGTGCGTGTGGATTTGCGTTTCGTCTCTGGCAGTTCCAGCCACCAACCTGAAACAATCCACAGCCCAATTGAGATAGGCTTTTTGTTCAGCATGGTGTAGTGGCAAGCCTTCACGAAGGGCTGGTTCATCCACCTGAATGATTTTGATCCCGGCTGTCTGCAGGTCTTGTACTTCATCACGTAATGCCAAGGCAAGTTGGCGGCATGTAATTTCGCGCGGCTGATCATCACGCACAAACGACCATTGCAAGATGGTGATTGGGCCGGTCAGCATGCCTTTCACCGGTTTTGCTGTAAGACTTTGTGCATAACGAGCCCATTTGACAGTCATGGGTGCAGGCCTGGAAATATCGCCATAAATGATTGGTGGGCGAACTGCGCGAGAACCATAACTTTGTACCCAACCGTGATGGATAAGTGTGAACCCCCTTAATTGTTCGGCAAAGTATTCGACCATATCTGTGCGTTCGGATTCCCCGTGAACCAGTACATCCAGCCCCAGTTCTTCCTGAACCCGGATGGTATCAGCAATTTCTTGCTTCAGGAAGTCTTCATACGCTTCCAAAGACAGACCCCCTTGAGTAAAAAGCGCACGTTGTTTGCGTATTTCCCCCGTCTGAGGAAAAGAACCTATCGTTGTAGCTGGCAAAGGGGGCAGGTTCAAAACCGCTGACTGGATTTGTTTTCGCTGCTCAAAGGAACCGTGACGTTGATAATCGGAATTTTCAACCTCTTTTAATCGTTGTTGTATTTGCGAATCATGTACTTTGTTCGAGATTGCCCGATTGGTGATGATTTTTTTATTCTTTGCCAGAATCTGGGTTACCGACTCTTCTTTTCCATTGATCACAGCATTGATAACCGAAACCTCAACCAGCTTCTGCCTGGCAAATGCCAGCCAGGAGTAAATTTCTGGGTCGATCTCAATTTCGAGATCCAGATCATAAGGGCAAAATTGTAATGAGCAACTGGGAGCTATTTGTAATTTATCGCTACCGTGCTTGTTGGCTGCCAGTTTGGCCAATTGGATGGCTTGTTCAAGATCAGTACACCATACATTTCTGCCATCGACCAATCCCAGCGACAGGATCATGTTTTCAGGAATTACTGATAATACTTCTTCCAATTGCTTTGGCGCACGTATCAGATCGATATGCAAGCCATCAACGGGTAGTTTGACTAAAGCGGAAAGGTTTTCACCCAATCCATCAAAATACGTGGCCAGCAGGATGTGAATTCCTGGAACTGCATGAAGTTGGTCATACGCTTTAGAAAATTTGGTGTGCGTCTTTTCATCCAGGTCGAGCACAAGACATGGTTCATCAATTTGTACCCATTCTGCGCCCGCTTCTACCAGTCGCACAAGCAGTTCACAATAAACTGGTAAAAGATTCGGTAATGCCTCGAGAGGAGAGAAAGCGCTGTCGGCCGTTTTGCTTAAGAGCAGGTAAGAAACCGGCCCTATTAAAACCGGACGGGTAATAAAGCCGGCATTTTTGGCTTCGATGAACTCGTTAACGGGTTTCAGATCGTTTAAAAAGAATTTCTGATTTCGGGATATCTCCGGGACGATGTGGTGATAGTTGGTATCGAACCACTTGGTCATTTCCATGGCCGCAAATTGTTCAGTCTCATTTTGCCAACCACGAGCCATGGCAAAATAAAGGTCAAGGTCCGAAATTTGGCTTTTTAGTTGTTGAAATCGTGCCGGAATTGCTCCTACCATCCAGGTTGTATCCAATACCTGGTCGTACAAGGAAAAATCATTGGAAGGCAATATTTGTATTTGATTTTCTGATTGTGTGATCCATTGCTGTCTGCGTAATTTTGCAGCAATCGTAAACAATTCCTGTGCCGGGATTTTCCCTGCCCAATATTTTTCAAGAGCAAATTTCAATTCTCTTTGTTTCCCGATTCGGGGATAACCTAAACTTGATGTTGTACTCATGGTACTCCTCTTTGATGAAAAAATAAAAGCTCATCCTTGTTTGGATGAGCCACTCAAAAAGGAGATTTAAGTTTCCCTTTTCAGCTCAACCCTTTGACGCGAAGGATGAAATTACTTGTGGACAGGCATTCGGGCTTTGACCGTTGCGCGACAGCACCAGAATTTCACTGGACTTTCCCTGATATTTCAACCACCTACGATAGGTTGGTTCCACAAAGCTTTCATAACAGTATATCAATATTACATGTCAAAAACAAGATTTAAATGTAACCAAATTGCAGTAAATTGTTTGGTAATATTTTCATGGGAGCCAACGTTACCCTCAAATGGCGTTCTTTCCTGGATGGTTCATCTGGAAACATTCTGAATCAGGTGCGCTTCAGGGATAACCGGCGGTCTCCGTCTTTTTCACCGCAAATCCGAAAGCCCAGTTTTTGCAGGACATGGATGGATGGCAAGTTCTGGGGCGTGATAAATGCTTCGATTTCTTCCAAATGCAGCACATCGAAACCAAACCGGAGTATGGCTGGCAGTGTTTCACTCATATATCCCTGGCCTTGCTGGTCAGGCAGCAGATCATATCCGATCTCTCCCAGGCCGGGGGTATGGAACCATTCGTAACAGCACGTTCCAATGGGCGCAAGACTGTTCTTGTTGGTGATTGTCCAGAATATTCTTTCTTTACTGTAAAAGTCATCGATATAAGAACGTAGAATGGCTTCGGCTTCAGCGTGGGTCTGGATGGGTTCCATGATATACCGGACGATTTGCGGGTTATGATACAGCTTGAAAATCAGGTCTTCATCGGCGCCCACCGGCTGGCGCAGCAGCAATCGCTCCGTTTCAAGCACCGGGAAAAGGGATGGAAAGGTTGCTATTTTCATGGTTGTCTTCGATTCTACTGTATTGTAATCTTGTAACCATCAAAGTGTCGTTTGTCTTTGGATATATTGCATCCGACTGAGATTCAGTTGATTAATTGGCTATTTGTGGAAATTTACTCTTGGGCGGATCCCTCACTGCGGAATGAAAACCACACAAAATTTCTCCCATTGTCACTTTGAGTTTACCCACCCCGCCAGGGCGTTCTTCCATTGGGAAAAAACTGGAGCGTTTTGGCACAATCGGAACCACACTCAAGCAGACAAGACCGGCATCTGATATGCACATATCCACCCGCAGTGTCATCCTGATGGGTCGACGACCCAGAAGGAACCGCCCAAGGGCTCATCTTCGCATTATTCTTTATCTGCACCAATACGTCCACATACTGTTTTCATATCGAGTTAATTGTGACGCCGACGCTTGGGCGGATGCTTCAGGTTCGTTGTGAAACGACTTACGTCGTTTCACAACGAATCCTCAGCATGACAACAGGGATAGTTATGCCAGGATGATCTCATCCGAAACACCACGCCCACCTTGTGCCTGCATATCCAATTTCAAGTTTCTTGGGAGCGAAGCAAAAAAACCGCCTGGGAGCCACTTGCACAATTATCCAGATATGCGGATACGCTTCCGGGCGGATCCCTCACTGCGTTCGGGAGGACAAGATTGAATAATGCCGTATTTGTCCTTGCTACATGTCCACCAAAAATCTTACAAGAGAATATGATAGCATCAAGTTCATTATCGAAATTACCCGCTTTTGCAATAAAATTATGAAAAGATAAAAGAAGTATCCGGTCAATTGCAATGCCTGGAGACATATCTAAATCTTTTAAGCAAAAAGTTAATCTTGATCAGGCAGGCTTATGAAACGAATTTGCGTTTTTTGCGGCTCCAGCCCTGGAGCAAATCCGGCTTTTATGAAAGCTGCTGAAGAATTGGGCACGCTGCTGGCCGTCAGAAAAATCGGGCTGATTTATGGGGGAAGCGGGTTTGGCTTAATGGGCGCGATTTCACGAGCAGCCATCCAGGCTGGAGGAGAGGTGATAGGCGTTATCCCCCGCGCGATGGTTGAAAAAGGCGTCGAAAGTCATGGGCTGACGGATGTCAGGATGGTCAGCGACATGCACGAACGCAAATCTCTTATGGCCTCGCTCGCGGATGGCTTCATCGCACTCCCCGGCGGATATGGAACATTGGAGGAAATCTTCGAGGTGATCACCTGGGCGCAGCTTGGTTATCATAACAAACCGTGCGGATTTCTCAACATCGCCGGGTATTATGATCACCTGTTCGAGTTCCTGCAGCATGGCAGTCAACAGGGATTTATCGATGCAGCGCATTTGGAGATGGTGCTGTGGGATGAAACACCTTCCTTACTGTTGGATCGATTCCTTCTGTACCGCCCGCCGGAGGTGGACAAGCTGGCCTCCGCTGCAAAGAAAACCGCCGGGTATAATCACCAAAACGGAATTCATTCACATTGATGATTCCCCAATGTCAAACTGGTTTACAATTGCATCTGCTTAAAAATCAAAAATTGCGGGAGAAAACTGATGAAAATCCTGGTTATCGGCGGAACGAGGTTTCTCGGGCGGGCTGCAGTGGAAGCGGTACTGGCAGCCGGGCATAAAGTAACACTTTTCAATCGCGGTGTATCCAATCCCTCACTCTATCCGCAGGTCGAAACGATCATTGGCGACCGGAGCATGGACTTAAGCCTATTAAAAGGCCGCTCATGGGATGCGGTGATTGACACCTGTGGATATGTTCCCCGGGTTGTCAGGATGTCGGCCAGCGCGTTGTCAGGTTCTGTGGGGCATTACACATTCATCTCCACTATTTCGGTTTACAGCGAAACCTGGAAAACAGGCATCGATGAGAACGGTGTGCTGGGGGTATTGGAGGATGAGACGACCGAGGAGATCACCGGTGGAGCGTATGGCCCGCTGAAGGCGCTTTGCGAACAGGCGGCTGAAGATGCCATGCCCGGACGTGTGTTGACCATCCGCCCAGGCCTGATTGTTGGGCCGCATGATCCCACCGACCGTTTTACCTATTGGCCGGTGCGTGTCGCCCAGGGCGGCGAGGTACTTGCACCGGACAGCCCGGATTATAAATGTCAGGTAATCGACGTTCGCGACCTGGCAGAGTGGAACATCCGCATGATCGAAGCAGGC
>JAJFTV010000079.1 GCA_021372725.1 Chloroflexota bacterium
GTCGAACGAAGTGAGACATCCGCCCGTGAGCTAATTAAACAATTAACCGGTGGTGGAAACACTCCCCGCCTTTGTCATTATCCCTCTTCAAGCGGCTTTGACCAATCGAGCAGCAGCACTTCCATCAACATTTGGGGGGTCGCATTGGTGGTTTCGAGCAAATTGAGCGTGTTCTCCAGCGCAGCTACCTGCTGTTGGGCTGCCTGTGAGCTGACTTTTTCCGCCAGTGCGGTAGTTTTCTCCTGCCAGTCCAGATTAACCAGCGGAATGTCCGCCTGCAGACAGATGAGATACACATCCCTCCACAGCAGCAGCCAGGTCTGGAGGGTCAATTGGGCCAGTTTCTTGATCCGTATATTTTCTTCCTTGCGGTTACCGAAGTTTTTCGCCCTGAACCGATCCGCATAGGCAAATCGTTCGGGAAGACTCGCTTCCAGCAATGACAATCCGTCATTGAAAATTTGATCAAGCTGCTCCAGGGCGGATGGATCCTGGTGAAGCGATAATGCCGAGCCGATTCTGCCGCCGGTCAGGTGAGACAGCCTGAGCGCTTCCTCTTCCGGCATACCTGTCATTTCAGCAAGGATCTGGCGGGCGGCATCCACACCGGCGGGTCGCAGGCGGAAAACCTCACAACGTGAAACAATGGTGGGGAGCAGATTCTCGGCCGAATCAGCGGTGAGCAGGAGGATGGCTTTTTGCGGAGCTTCTTCCAGGGTTTTCAGGAACGCATTTTGCGCACTTTCAGTGGCTGTTTGAAAATCGGCTAAAAGAGCAATACGGTAACGCGATTCATAAGGGGAAAGGCTGAGCGTGTATTGCAGCTCACGAATCTGTTCGACCTTGATCGACAGGCTGTCGGGTTCGGGGGTGATGATGGACAGATCGGGTTGCTGCATGCGGCCAATCTGTATACAGTGGCGGCATTGCTGGCACGGATCCCCAGGCTTGGCAGGGATCTTCCCGTCCGCTGCCCGGCAATTAAGTGCCTGGGCAAACTGCAGAGCCAGGGTACGGCGGCCAATGCCGGGCGGGCCGGTGAACAGGTAGGCGTGCCGTACTGCGCCGCGCCGGATATGCTGTCGGAGCAGATCGACTGCCCAATCATGTCCCTTTATTGTCCAGGTCATTGCATGGATTTTAGCGCAAAATTTGGGAAACTGAAACCGGAAAATAGTATAATTTCCATACTTATATATTGGGTGGGTGGTTTTTGTTGCGCAGGGGTTCAAAATTGCTATAATGAAATAGTCCAGTCATAATTCAGAATTATCTTTGTGATGATTGCATCTGTATCACGGTTCTGGATTTGACTGATGCCATTTCTTGCATATTCATCCATCTTTTGATACAGCGTTTTTTCACTTATTCGTAACCCGTTTACAATTTTACACATTTTTATACAACATGCCCCGATAAATTAATGGTGGACGATTTACTGATAAAGGAGGTGCATTGGGAGAAAAAAGCTTATTCAGTATCTGGTCTTTACGAATATAACCGAACGACAAAAAGGGAGAAAAAATGATAAAAAAGTTGTCAGTCTTTTCGATATTTATGATACTGGTTCTTGCCTTGTCAGCCTGTGGACCGAGCGCCACTACGGCTCCAGAGGTTGAAGAACCAGCAACCGAAGTACCGGCGGCCGAACCCACCACTGAGATGCCGGCTATTGAACCCACTGCTGAAGCCCCTGCCAAAGAAGCGGAACCATACATCCTTCGGGTAGGCGTGTCGCAGAGCATCTCTTCTCTAAACCCGGTCTTTTCCATCCTTGCCAGTGAAGGGCGTGTATTCAGGATGGTCTATGAATACATGTTCCTCCTGAACCTGGAATCAAAATACGAACCCTACCTGGCGGAAAGCTGGACAACCTCGGAAGATGGCAAGACCTGGGTCTACCAGATTCATAACGAGTCCATATTCCATGATGGAACTCCGCTGACGGCCGAGGATGTAGCCTACAGCTTGATGTTGTACAAGAGCCGCGAAGATAGCGCTGCTTATGGACAAGCCCAATTCTTTGAGAGTGTGACGGCCACCGGCGATTATGAAGTGACTATCGTGTTGACCGATCCACTTCCCAACCTGGCCGACAAGCTGGCAAACCTGCCAATTCTGCCAAAGCATATCTGGGAGTCCTTGGGCACGGGTGACGACCTGAAAAATTTCACCAATGCGGAAATGATCGGCAGCGGTCCGTTCAAGTTTACCGAGTTCAAAAAAGGTGAATTTGTCCGCATGACTGCCAACAAGGAACACTGGCTGTATCCACCCAATATTGACGAAGTGATCTACCAGGAATTTACCAATGAAGATGCCGAACTTCAGGCGCTGCTCACCGGGCAGATCGATGCGGTTATGAGCATTCCTCTCACCGCATACAATACGGTGAAAAATACTGAAAATGTGGCCATACTGGCCGGTCTGCCGGCCACGCCGCATGTTGCCGATATCATCCTGAACGGGATCGATCCTGCCAACTGTCCGGAAGACTACAAGTCAACCTGCGGCGGTCACCCAGCCTTGCGTGACGTGGAAGTAAGAAAAGCCCTCAACTATGCCACCGACAAACAAAAGATCATCGATGTGAATTTGATGGGTCTTGCAGACCCGGGGGTTACTCTGGTTCCATCCGGCACCGAGTGGTTCAATACCGAGGTCCAGGATTATCTGTTTGACATTGCCAAGGCCAACGAGATATTGGACAATGCCGGCTATAAGGATACCGACGGTGATGGCGTACGGCAAATGCCGGACGGCACCAACCCCTTGATCTTCGATGTCAATTTCGAGACCGATTGCAATACCTGCCCGCGTGAAGCGGAGCTCATGACTGAAACCTACACACAAATCGGTGTACAACTGGTTGTCGCAGCCATGGAGGGAGATGCGCTGATCGACTTCTGCAACCCACGCTTCGAACATGACATCATCCTGTGGGGTTGGGTTGGTGAACCGGATCCTGACTTTATGTTGAGCATCGCTACCACCGCACAGATCGTCGGCTGGAATTCTGAATCAGGTTACTCCAACCCCGAGTATGATGCCCTGTATGACCAGCAGGCAGTTGAAATGGATCATGACAAGCGGTTGGAATTGGTCTGGCAGATGCAGGAGATTCTGGTTCGAGATGTGGTCTATATCATCCCGTATTATGACCAGTACGTGTACGCCGTCCGTACCGACAAGTATGAAGGATGGCCTTTGGAATACAAAATGGTCTACCCGGACTATATGAAGACCTTTGCCACTATTAAACCCATTCAGTAGGCGTCAACGTGAAGTCTGACACCGCAAAGGATTATTGATCGTCACCTAAATTAATGGCGCAGAAGGGAGGCTTTGTACCCTTCTGCGCTTCTTTACCATCCGGGAGGTCGAATTGAAACGACTCCGATACATTTTAAATAAATTGATGTGGGCACTGATCACCATTCTGATCGTCATTGTTTTCAACTTCTTTTTATTCAGAGTATTACCCGGTGACCCGGCCCGCTCTGGCCTTAAAGATCCGCGTTTAACCCAGGAAAACATTCTGGCAATCCAGGCGCGTTTTGGGCTGGATAAACCGGTCATCAACTGCTTTGAGAGGCTCAACCCCATAAAAACTGGTCCATGTTTGATAAACCCGCTGGAAACCCAGTTTGGCATTTACATCATCAACCTGTTTAAAGGTGAGATGGGAATCAGTTTTTATACCCGGCAGCCGGTCAGTGCAATGATTGGTGAGCGGCTGATCAACACGGTGATTCTTATCCTTCCAGCCCAGTTGATTTCAATCCTGCTGGGTACGCTGGGAGGGATTATTGCTGCATGGAAGAGCCATACAACCATAGATGCCGGCATATTAATCACCAGCCTGATAACCTGGAGTGTGCCTACCTTCTGGTTGGGCATTATTCTTTTGATGTGGGGGAGCAAATTCGGTCTACCGCTGGGAGGTTTGGTCACCCCGGGGGGACAGTTTGAAAACGTCTGGGGACGGATAGTGGACATGGGACGACATATATTAATCCCCTGCCTGACCTTTGTCATTATTGTAATCGGCGAATATGTCATCATCATGCGCAGCACCCTGCTGGATGTGCTTTCGGAAGATTACATTCTCACTGCCAAGGCCAAAGGTTTGAACACCTTTCAGATCCTGAAGGATCATGCTACCAAAAATGCCATGCTGCCGATGGTAACGATCACAGCTTTGAACCTGGGTTTCACGGTAGCCGGGGCTATTCAGATCGAAACAGTATTTTCCTATCCGGGAGTGGGGCGGGCTATTTATGAAGCGGTCAGTCAGCGCGATTATCCGCTGCTGCAGTTTTCATTTTTGGTGATTGCGGTGAGCGTGGTGCTGGCTAATTTACTCGCTGAATTGCTTTATTCATATCTTGACCCGCGCGTGGAGGTAAACTGATCATGAGTGATCAAATTGAATTATTGCCCCAGCAGTCTCGCAAACGAAATTTTGCACAGAAGTTTTTTAGTCAACCGATGGGAGTTATCGGATTGATCATGATGTTGATTGCATTGATTACAGCGGTTTTTGCCGAACAGATTGCACCCTATAACCCCAAGGATGCTGTGGATGTAACCATCGACGACATTTATGCACCGCCCGACGCGGAACATATTTTTGGAAAAGATGATGCCGGGAAGGATGTGTTTTCCGGATTTATCTACGGTTCAAGGGTCTCCATGATTGTTGGCTTCTTTGGCGCATTTATTGCCGTGGTAGTGGGTGGAGTGGTGGGAATAACCGCCGGTTTTTTTGGTGGCAAGGTGGAAAACATCCTGATGCGGTTCACCGATACCATGCTGGTCATCCCTTCATTACCACTGCAGATTGTTCTGATTGCGATGACCAGTCCCAGCCTGGGTAACATCATTCTGGTGATCGGCCTGCTTGGCTGGCAGAGCACAGCCCGCCTGGTACGTTCACAGACTTTGGCAGTCAAGGAACGCAAGTTTGTGATGCGCGCCCGGGCCATCGGCTCAAGTAATTTCCACATCATTCGAAAACATATCTTTCCGCTGGTTTTTCCGCTCATGGCAGCCAACACAGTGCTGGTACTGTCAAGCGCCATTCTACAGGAAAGCACATTGGCTTTCCTCGGGCTGGGAGATCCCACCATGCTCAGTTGGGGACAGATGTTGAGCTTTGCCTGGAACCGCAGTGCGGTCAGCGCTGGCGCCTGGTGGGCTCTGATCCCGCCCGGTCTGGGAATTGTATGGGTGGTGCTGGCGGGAACCCTGTTGGGTAATGGGCTGGAGCAGATCTTTAATCCCAGGCTGGAGGTTCATCACCTTTCCGTCGGCAAAAATATGGTTGCACGCCGGAAACCAAAAAGCGAGGCGCCGGTATGAACAACGGGCTGATGAAAAAGACACTGCTGGATGTCAGAAATGTTTCCATCGATTATGTCAATCGCAACGAGGCTCCTGCCCATGCTGTCGAGGATGTCAGTTTTGTTTTGCATGAAGGTGAAATGCTTGGGCTGGTAGGGGAAAGCGGTTGTGGTAAAACCACGCTGGCATTGAGTTTGCTGCGCCTGTTGCCTGCTGCCGGAAGGATCACAGAGGGTGAAATTTTCTTCAAGGGTACCGACTGGCTGGATCTGACCGAGAAGCAAATGGAAGAGGTGCGCTGGAAGGAAATATCGATGATTTTTCAGGGCGCCATGAACGCGCTCAACCCGGTGCGTACCATCGGCGACCAAATCGCTGAGGCCATTCGCCAACATCTGGGTGAAACCCGCAAGAGCACATTGAACGCCATGGTGGAGGAGCTGTTGGATCGGGTGGGTATACCCCCCAACCGGCGAGAAAGCTACCCGCACCAGTACTCCGGCGGGATGCGCCAGCGAGCCATGATCGCCATGGCGCTGGCCTGCTCACCGGATGTGGTGATAGCAGATGAGCCAACCACCGCGCTGGATGTGATGATCCAGGCGCAAATCCTTGAATTGCTTTCCAGACTACAGAAGCAGTTGGGACTTTCGGTGATTCTGGTGACACATGACCTGGGCGTGGTAGCCGAAGTGTGTGATACCGTACTGGTCATGTATGGCGGGGTAACTGCCGAATATGCACCTGTGGATGTGATCTATAACTTTCCCCGGCACCCCTATACCCAGCAGTTGTTATCCGCATTCCCCGATCTTTCCAAACCGACAGAAAGACTGGTTTCCATCCCGGGATACCCACCTCGGTTGGAAGCCTTACCACCCGGATGCCGTTTTGCTCCCCGCTGTAATAAGGCGTTTGATCGCTGCCATGTTGAAAAGCCCGAATTAAGGTTTCTGGCTTCTGATCATGCTGCAAGCTGCCATCTTCTGGAGGAAAAATGAACGCTGAAACACCGGCCATGGAAGTAAGAAATTTATATAAACAATTCCAGATAGGAAAACGCGGGATTTTTTCAAAGGAGGAGTTCGTCAGGGCGGTGGACGGGGTTTCGTTATCCATCGGACACGGGGAGACCCTGGCGCTGGTGGGTGAAAGCGGTTGTGGCAAATCAACTTTGGCGCTGACCCTGATGGGTTTGGAAAAACCGACTCAAGGCAGTATCCTTTTTGAAGGAAAGGACCCGGTGACGGACAAAGAGTATCACTTTAAGGAATGGTGCAGAAATATCCAGATGGTATTTCAGGATCCCTATGAATCACTCAATCCTTTAATGACCATCGGTGATACTGTCGCGGAGCCGCTGCAGGTGCACGGGCTTACAAAGAATAAGCCGGAACGTGATGAGCGTGTGATCAGAGCCCTGGAAGATGCCGGACTTAAGCCGGCGGTTAATTTTCTCAACCGCCTGCCGCATGAACTGTCTGGCGGGCAGAGGCAGCGGGTGGTGATTGCCGGGGCGCTGGTGCTGGAACCGCGCGTCATATTGGCTGATGAGCCGGTTTCCATGCTGGATGTCAGTATTCGGGCGGAAATCTTGAATCTGCTGAAGGATCTGTCCCGTGATAAAGGGATATCCATCCTGTACATCACGCATGACCTGGGAACCGCCGCATATTTTGCCGACCGGATTGCTGTGATGTATCTGGGTCGTATTGTTGAGCTGGGAGCCATGCTGGATGTACTCAACAATCCGAAGCACCCGTATACCCAGGCGCTCCTTTCGGTGGTGCCGGTGCCCAACCCGCGTTTGAGGCGAAAGCGCATTATTCTGGCTGGCGACCCGCCCAATGCGATAAAAATTCCGACCGGATGCCGCTTCCATCCGCGCTGCCCGATTGCGGTGCAACGCTGCAAGGAAATTGACCCACAGCTTGTGGAACTTGGCGGCAAGCATGAGGCTGCCTGCCTGCTGTTGAATTAATTTTCTTTTCCCGGTTTCTACACCCAACCAGAAAACTGTTTTGGGGATTTTTTAGCCATCTCACGGCTAAAAAATCCCCAAAGATAGAAATCCCCACCCCAGAGATTGTGAAAATTTCTTTCACATGGAAAATTTTCTTGCCCGGTTTTTTTACTCAGATCACTGCAGATTTTTCGGACTACATGCCTACCCCCATGGGGCAGTCCGAAAAGTAAGCCGGCAGCCTCATTACTTTGTTCAAGAACCATGATTCAACAGGGGGAAGAAAAGAAAAGAAGCTGCTCCGGTGGAATGAACGGAATCAGCCTGATACCGTCCAGCTATGGAGAATTGATAGCAGAGAAACATTTGGTAAGGACGGTAAACGAGGCAGTCGAGAAGATTGATCTTACAGCATTATTGAAACGGTACAAGGGGGAGGAACGAGCAGCTACCACGTGGGTTTCAGTGTTCACCAGCGGGCTGGAGATACCACGTGTTTGATCCCCCGCTTTGAAAAAATGTAAAAAAGGTTTGGGCTATTACCCGAGACTGTGGTTGCAGATGTCCGTTCAAACCCCACTGCACTAAAGCCAAAGGGAATCGATCAATCCGTATCAGTTTCCGCATGATGGCTTATCGGGATCAAGCGAGGAACAACCTGACTTCTGGAAAGGGCATTCGATTACGATCAGAGCGTTGTATTGAAGTGGGAACTGTCTTTGGACAAATAAAACACAATACAGGTTTTAGAAGGTTCATGGTGAGCTGCCATTTTTTATTTCTGCCTACAATTTCATTCCTTGTCTCTTTTAGGGGCCGTTTTGAAGTTCATTCTAGACAGCCCCCTGTCGCATTCTTTCCAATTTAGTGCTGCAACACCGGTCTAAACTTATAGCCGTAGATCAGTGTGCTCCGCTCGTCATCGTCCTGGCGCAATAAACGTGTGACCATCTCCACTGGCATGCCGATCTCGGCTTCCTGCTCGCCCAGATCGGTCAGTTGTGCGGTGACCATGGGGCCTTCCTCCAGCTTTACCAGAGCCACCGTGTAAGGCGAGGTGCCCTCAAAGCCGGTTGGTGCATTGTATATTACTGTACAGGAAAAAACACTGCCCTTGCCGCTGAATTGAAAAGGTTTTTTCGCCTCTTCACCACAGTTGGGGCACACGTCACGCGGCGGGAAAATCTTGTAATTGCAGTGTGGACATTCTTCACCCACCAGGGCATAGCGCTGTTTTTTCAAACGCCAGTTGCGCGGAATCTCCATGCCTTACCTTCTAACCTGGGATAATATGGCTCTCTCCGGGATACGGATTGCCATGGGTATGTTGATTTCAGTCTCATTGGTCAGTGGTTCAGCACCGATTACCCCCCCGCACTGCTGGCATACCGGCCGCGCCGGAAACTGGGGTGCGCCGCAGTGATTGCAGGTGTTTCCTTCGAGGCTGTACCGCTGTTTTCTTTGACGCCAAATACGTGCTACTTCCATTGAATTACTCCTTTTACACGTTTATGCAGAGAGTCTACGGTTGGATGGCTATCAAATCCTATCAAGTTGGAATTGCCAGATCGCAATTACTCTCTTTCGAGCACATGTGTCACGGCGGTAGAGGCAGGCCCCCCCAGGGTTTGCACCAGCGCCCGCCTGGCGTTCTGAACCTGGCTGCCACCTGCCTGGCCGCGCAACTGCAAAACGGCTTCCACCAGTTGATAAACGCCACCAGCTCCAAACGGCAAGCCGCGCGCCTTGGCACCGCCCATCGTTAAAATCGGCAGCTCTCCGCCAATCGACAACCTGCCATCGCGGGCCATTTTCCAGCCCTCTCCCCGGACAGCAAAGCCGGCTGCTTCCAGACCGAGCGCAGCATAAATCGAGAACGAATCGCTCAGCTCAAACAGGTCGATATCCTCCGGTATGATGCCTGCCTGACGGCATGCCCGTTGGACCGAAAGACCGGCCGCATCAAACGCCAGCACATCTGTGCGGTCGTGCAGCGCCAGCGTATCCACCACGCTGGCCGAGCCCACCACCTTCACCAATGGAAACGGCAGCCCTTGCGGGGCCAGTGACCGGCGGGTCAGCAATATTGCTGCCGCACCATCGGCCAGGGGAGCCTGGTCGAACATGTTCAACGGGTCGCTGATCATCCCGGCGTTCCTGTACATCTCGCGGCTGACGGTCTTGCGATACATGGCATTGGGATTGTGAACCGCATTGGCATGGGCCAGCAATGCAAAATCGGCCAGCACATCTGATGGCAGGCCATATTGATACAAATAGCGCTGCATGAGCAAGGCAGCCTGGGCAGATGTGGTCAAACCGTACATGCCCTCAAAATCGTAATCCATCGACTGGGCTGCCGACGCTTCCTGCTGTGCGCCGATGGCATCGCTACATTTTTCCACGCCCACCACCAGGGCACAATTTACGTATCCTGATTCAACCGCCAGGCAGGCCTGCCGGAAAGCCGCCGCCCCGGATGCCTCGGCAGCCTCGACCGTATAACTTTCGATGCCGCTCAGGCTCATATTTTCAGCCAGCAGCGCGCCCAGGTTGGTTTGGGCCGATGCAATGGGGGCAAAAAAGTTGGCGATATACATGGCATCAGGTGTAACGTTTCCCGCCTCGCGGCGGGCTGCCTGAATGGCACGGAACGCCAGCGTACGCAGCGACAGTTCCCAATGTTCGCCAACCGGCGTCTGTCCGATCCCGATGATGACTACATCATTCATAGGTCCTCGTCTATTTCAACGTGATCTTGCCGCGCTGCTTGGCATACGTGGCATAATCGATCTCTGTTCGGCGGGTGATGTAATCGGCGGTGCTGGCGGCCAGGGAACGCCGCTCGTCGATGGCATTCGTTACACGCAGGTCAAAAGCATCCGAACCTGCCCCCGATCCAAACGAAACCAGCAGGATGCAGTCACCGGGTTGGGCAACATCCAGCACGGCGGTCAGGCCAATGATGGCTGAACCGGCATAGGTGTTGCCGATCACGGGCGCCAGCAGCCCGGTTTTGATCTGCTCCGGAGTGAAACCCAGCATCTTGCCCACCCGCTGGGGGAACTTGCTGTTGGGTTGGTGAAAAACGGCATACCGGTAATCCTGCGGGTGAGTTCCGCTTTCTTCCATCATGGTCTGTGCGGCAGAAGTGATGTGTTTGAAATAGGCCGGTTCGCCGGTAAAGCGCTGCCCGTGTTCCGGGTAGATCTGGTTTGCCCGCCGCCAGAAATCAGGCGTATCAGTCACATACGAGTAGCTGGACTCAATCACCGCCAGCGATTCTTCAGCCGGCCCGATGATGAAAGCCGCTCCACCGGCTGCAGCGGTATACTCCAGGGCATCGCCGGGTTTTCCCTGGGCGGTATCCATGCCGATTGCCAGGGCATAATTGCCCATGCCCGAACCCACCAGACCCATGGCAGCCACCATGGTCTCCGTTCCGGCCTTGCAGGCAAATTCCCAATCGCCGGCCTGGATACTGGGGGTGGCGCCAATCGCCTCGGCTACAATCGTCGAGCTGGGCTTGACTGCATAGGGGTGCGATTCGGAGCCGACCCAGACTGCTCTCAGCTCACACGGATCGATACGGGCGCGTGCCAGTGCATTGCGGGCTGCCTCAATCGACATGGTGATCACATCTTCGTCCTGCCCGGGCACCGATTTTTCCTTGATCGGGCCATCGCTGTCACCGCCGGCCCAGATGCGGGCTACCTCACTGGCCGGCAGCCGGTAGCGCGGCACGTATGCGCCATATCCCACAATGCCCACCTTGCGGTTAGGTTTGAGAAGTTTATTTGTTGATTTTGTTTCGGTCATATCCATAGCGGTTATCCTGTTGGTTGTTTTTTGATAAAGAGATTGCAGGGTGATTTCCCCACCCCTTTATCACCCTTCCCGTCTCGGGAAGGGGGCCGGGGGGTTAGGTCATCAGAAAAGAAAAAACCAGATGTCACTTTATTCAAAATATTAGTCCCATACAGTTTGAAAAATCTCATTTTTCAAACTTTTGGCTGTCCAGCCATCCGCGCAGGATTTCCTCTGCGCGGTCGATGCGCACAATTTTCTCGGATACCAGTTGATTGGTCAGTCGTTCGATGATCTCACCTTGCGTATTTGGTGCAAGTGAAATGCCATCCGCAGAGAGAGCACTCACCGCCGCAGAGGCAACCTGCCTGGCATGCAGTGACATGTGCCCGCGTTGGATGCCTTCGGTGGCCAGCGCCCTCAGCGCAGCCAGATTTTGTGCCAGCCCGACCGAGACGATGATCTCCGCCAGTTGTGCGGCGGTGGTCACCCCCATCAGCTTCAGGCAGGCCTGGGCGGTTGGGTGAACACGCGTGGCTCCCCCCACAATCCCCACCGCCAGGGGCATTTCCAGCGTCCCCACCAGGCTGCCCTCTGCGTCGCGCGCCCAGGTGCTCAGGCTGGTGTACTGCCCGCTGCGGGCGGCGTAGGCATGCGCGCCGGCTTCCACGGCGCGCCAATCGTTGCCGGTGGCGATCACCACCGCGTCCACCCCGTTCATAATGCCCTTATTGTGGGTGGCAGCGCGGTAGGGGTCGGCGGCGGCGAAGGCCCAGGCGGCGATGATGCCGTCGCGCACTT
>JAJFTV010000093.1 GCA_021372725.1 Chloroflexota bacterium
TTTCGATGATAGGTAAAGCCGTCAGTGATCCGCCACTGCCTTTTACCTGTACAATTTTGTGATCGTCAGATCCCATATCACGCAAAGTTGTTTCTGCATCATGACGGGAGCGAGGCCCATCAAATATCTTTGAGTCCCCAACATCATCAACTTCAGCCATTTGTTTGTCAAATTCTTTAGGAACAATAACATACTTTGTAGACAAACGGGCCGCGCGCTCCAATAAACGCGAGTGTAAAAAGAATACATCGCCAGGATACGCTTCACGTCCCGGAGGACGCCGGAGCAGGAGGGATACCTGCCGGTAAGCCCATGCGTGTTTGGACAGGTCATCATAGATAACGAGGGCATCCTGTCCATTTTCCATAAACTCCTCACCAATGGAACATCCCGAATAAGGAGCAATGTACTGCAAAGCTGCCGATTCATCTGCTGCTGCGACAACTACAACCGTATGTTCCATCGCTCCAGATCGTTCAAGCGTAGCTACAGTTCGGGCAACGGCGGCTTTTTTTTGCCCGATCGCTACATAAATACAGATTAGATCCTTGCCTTTTTGATTAATAATTGTATCGATGGCAATCGCTGTTTTTCCAGTCTGTCTGTCACCAATGATCAGCTCGCGCTGGCCGCGTCCAATCGGGATCATGGCATCAATCGCCTTAATACCGGTCTGCACCGGGGTATCCACATCCTGACGTTTAACAACGCCGGCGGCTGTTCGTTCGATAGGCCGGTACTTGGTAAATTTGATTGCTCCTTTTCCGTCGATGGGCTCACCCAGCGCGTTAACAACGCGTCCGATCAACCCCACGCCAACCGGAACAGATGCGATGCGGCCGGTGGAACGTACCATCATCCCTTCACCGATTCCGGTGTAATCACCAAGAATGATAATGCCTACCTTTGTTTCTTCAAGATTAAAAGCAATACCATAAATGCCGTTTGCGAACTGAACAAGCTCCTGTGATTGAACGGTATTAAGGCCTTCAGCATTGGCGATTCCATCGCCAGCTTCGACGACATGGCCGACATCACGGATTTCATATTTTTGTTCAAAAGCATCGATTTTTTCCTTCAAATCAGACGCAATATTCCTCATCCCATTCTCGGTCATTCCACCTCCAGTTTACAATGCAGGATCAAAAGTTTTCTTAAAATGTTGTGAGCTGTTCTAATTGTTGAAGATCCAGTTTTTGAATAATCGATTTCAGTAAGAGTACCGTTTGATCATAATCATCACGGTGCATGATGGAGCTATGTGAGTGTATAAAGTATTCTTTTGTGATTCGCATGACAGGAGCTTCATAACCAGATACACCGCTGGCTTCGGTCAAATCTCTGAGCAGCTTGATTGTTTTGTCCATGGAAAATGATCTACCCTTATGATGATGTAGATTTACTTGCTTCATTAATCAAACGTAATGATACCTGAAAGAAAGCATGTTGTCCAGTTGAAGAAAACAGTGAAAAAAAGAGGTTGACTGTTCGCCATCCCTACCGACGATTCCAACCTCAAAAGCACCACATATTAGCCTGAAAATTGCATTGATTTTATTGTAGATACGCTTTTACCTGTCGTCGAAGCCGTGAATCTTTAGCTCCTGGTGACCTCATAGAGTTCCACCAGCACACCGTTGGCACTCTTGGGGTGGATGAATGCCATCTTCCGGCCTGGCAGCTCTTTTGCAGTCTCATCAATCAGCATGACACCTTTGGCCTTCAGTTCAGCCAGCATTTCATCGATGTTGTCGACTTCAAAACAAATGTGATGCAGCCCAGGACCGCGTTTTTCGATGTATTTCGCCATACCCGAATCAGGAGTTGTCGGACAGACAATTTCCACTTCGCTGTCACCTGTCGGTAAAAAGGCAACCTTCGATTTTTGGCTGGGTACTTCTTCAATATGATCGACTGATAAACCGAGTTGGTCCTGCCAGAAGGTCACCGAGTTCTCCAGATCAGGTACTGCAATTGCAATATGGTTAATTTTTATTATTTTCGCCACGATTTCTCCAGATTTATCTTTCTTTTACAGCCATGCTGGCGCCTGGTACTCACCCCAATTCTTGCGAAGAACATTACAGATTTCACCCAGCGTAACCCAATTATCCAGACACTCAATAAAGAGTGGCATCAGATTTTCACGACCTCGTGATGCAGTATCCAAATGTCCCAACAGTTCAGTCACCCTTACAGCATCCCGTCGCTGTCTCAGAGCCGCCAACCGGTTTCTTTGGCCAGCCTCAATTTCAGGATCTACTTCCAGACTTTCCAATTCAAGGTTTTCTTCTACCTGGAAGGAATTCATCCCAACAACGATTTGCTCTTTCTTCTCGACGCGGCGTTGATACCGATACGATGCTTCCTGGATTTCCTTCTGCATAAAACCAGCTTCAATTGATTCGAGAGCACCACCCAGGTCATCGATTTTTTGTATGTATTCAAAAGCTCGTTTTTCAATTTCATCGGTGAGATATTCAATAATATAAGAGCCTGCCAATGGGTCAATGGTATCGGCAACACCCGATTCATGGGCAATGATTTGTTGTGAACGCAATGCCGTCCTCACCGATTTCTGTGTAGGCAGCCATAATGCCTCATCCATACTGTTTGTATGCAGTGATTGTGTGCCGCCTAAAACAGAAGCCAGGGCCTGAATCGCCACCCGAATAATATTATTCTCGGGCTGCTGGGCAGTGAGTGTGGAACCGGCAGTCTGGGTATGAAAACGGAGCATCATGGACTTTTGATCCTGTGCATGGAACCTTTCAGACATAATCTTTGCCCACATTCGGCGGGCTGCTCTAAATTTGGCAATCTCTTCCAGGAAGTTGTTATGGGCGTTAAAAAAGAAGGATAAACGACTGGCAAAATCATCGACCTTCAAGCCAGTCGCCAAGGCAGCATCCACGTATGCAATCGCGTTGGCCAGGGTAAACGCAACTTCCTGCACTGCCGTGGAACCAGCCTCCCGTATGTGATAACCTGAAATGCTGATCGTATTCCAACTTGGAACGTTCTTTTCACAATATTGAAATACATCGGTGATCAGGCGCATGGATTGCTTTGGGGGGAAAATATAAGTACCACGGGCTACATATTCTTTAAGAATATCATTTTGGATGGTACCACGCAGATTCTTTTCTTCCACACCTTGCTTACGTCCCACGCATATATACATGGCCAGCAGAATGGAGGCCGGTGCATTGATGGTCATACTCGTCGAGACTTTGTTGAGCGGGATATCACGGAAAAGCATTTCCATATCCTCGAGAGAAGATATGGATACACCCACCTTGCCCACCTCACCCGCCGCAATCGGATCATCCGCATCGTATCCGATCTGTGTGGGTAAATCAAAAGCTACCGAAAGACCTGTCTGCCCTTGATCCAGTAAATAGCGATACCGTTTATTTGATTCTTCAGCGGTGGCATAACCCGCATATTGACGCATGGTCCAAAAACGGCCTCGATACATGGTTGGCTGGATACCGCGAGTGTAAGGGTATTCACCGGGGAACCCAAGCTGTGAAAAGTAATCGTTATCGACCAGATCGCCAATTTCTGGAAGAGGAATGCCAGATGAAGTTGTGAATTCCGGTTTTCTCTCCGGAAATTTCCTTATAACGGGTCCTAATACTTCTTTTTTCCAGCGTGTCTTTTCTGTTGAAAAATCTATTGTTTGTGTCTTATCCATATTCTAGTTATTATCCAAATACAAGATTTTAATTTCTTAATCCACCACTATTGAACTGTATTGTATTAGTATTCTACATTACATCCTGAGAATTCCAGGTTAATTGCCTCACCCAACCCGCATACCCTGGGGATTGGCAGACCATCCTATTTACCACAATGATATTACCTGTATAAGGTTAATTCATAAAGTAATTTCTGTCGCATCACACTTCTGACAAATATAACGAGTTTTAGGTGATATATATTCTGAAATATGGTAAAATCTTTGCTACCAGGGTGTTGTACCCTTCACCCTTGGAAAACTACCCAGGAAAGGGCTTGAGTATGAAAGTTTTATTGATCAAAGATGTCCACAAATTGGGCCGGGCAGGGGATATTAAAAAGGTCGCCGATGGCTATGGCCGCAATTATCTGATCCCGCAAGGTCTGGCAGTCCTTGCCACAGTGGGTGCCCAAAATCAGGCACAGCATATACGCGAAATTGCCAACGACCGTCGTGCATTGCTCAACAAGGAAATGAGCTGGATCGCAGAGAAAATCACCGGTATGAGCCTGTATTATCAGAGCAAAGCGGGTGAAACAGGGAAATTGTACGGATCAATTACCACACAAATGATTGCGGATTCCCTCTCAAGAAAAGTTGGCACCGAAATCAACCGGCGGATGATCGATATCCAACCTATCCGCACACTTGGCGAGCATAAAGCTGTCGTCCACCTGACTGTTGATCTGAACCCGGAGGTTACAATTCTCGTCACCCGCGAGGGAGAAGGTTCGAAAAATCAACCTGTCACAG
The DNA here is from genome assembly GCA_021372725.1 of Chloroflexota bacterium. Lineage (GTDB taxonomy): Bacteria > Chloroflexota > Anaerolineae > Anaerolineales > Anaerolineaceae > JAJFTV01. Next base: position 4,499 of record JAJFTV010000093.1, read on the forward strand.
AAATTAATATTGAGGAACCTGCCCCTCTCGAAGAACTTGTTTCTTCCGAAGAACCGCTAGCGAAAAATGACGTATCCGCATCTGAATCTGCAAATGAGTAAAGCTGGATTCTTGCGATAAAAATCGGATACAAGCCGGGCCTTGAGTACAGGGTCCGGTTTTCATTCTTTATCGTGTTTGCTACAGGCTTTTTCGCGTAAATGCTCGCCTCACCACCCTTTCATGGCAGGATTCATGACAGGATTTTTACTTCAATCTGAATTTCCTTTATAATAATCTAATGCCCGATTCAATTGGCGAAATTCTGAAAAATCAAAGGCTGGACCGTAAGTTATCCCTGGATGATGCTGCCGGGAGTACACACATCCGTTATAAATATCTTGAGGCATTGGAGAATAACGATTTCGATTTGCTCCCTTCTGCAGTACAGGGACGCGGTTTTCTTCGATCTTATGCAGAATTTCTGGATCTGGATCCAGAACCATTATTAAACGGTTGGGAACAAAAAGTCATTGTCTCTAAAATAACGGATCAACAGGATATTGATACACATTTTCCTGATAAATCAATACCTGCCCCCATCATCGATACGAATGAGCCGGCAGAACCCGATGCGTTACCCAAAACGCAGGATAATGCCGACACCACACCTTCCCCCATTTACGAACCACAGTCAGTCTCTCCTCCATCGATTCTTCCATCATCCGTTCAACAAGTCGAGGCCCATAAATCGGCAACCCGCTTTATGGAAGTCGGCAATACACTACGAAGCCAGCGTGAAATACTTGGTCTCTCCTTGAGTGATATCGAACAATATACACATATCCGGCAGTTTTATTTGCAGGCCATCGAAGACGGGCGGTTCCAGGAACTTCCATCCCCTGTTCAAGCCAAAGGGATGATTGAAAACTATGCCCAATTTCTGGATATAAATTCTGACGAATTATTGCTGGATTACGCGGAAGGCCTGCAGGCCCAACGAGAGGAAAAACTCGCTCTAAACAATCCCCCAACCCGGGGAAATAAACCTGCCCGAAAGCCTGGAAAACAAACGCTGGCGAAAAAGCTTCTCACACCGGATTTGTTGATCGGCAGTATTGTGATCATTTTCCTGGTTGTTTTTGCTATTTGGACAACCTCAAGAGTAATCGCAAATCGAAATTTGGAGGCAGAGGCTACCATACCCGGTATCTCGGATGTACTGGTCAGTACAACGAGTCCATCCCCAGATGTGATGTCAGCAACGGCATCCCTGTCTGCCTCCAGCCTGGAAACCCCATCACCCGAAATGAATACTACGCCGGCTATTGCTGCTGAAATCCAAACAAACGCTGTGCCCAGTAGCGGGTCGGCCGAAATCACCTCAGCCGTTGCGTTTGAGGATAATGCTCCTCTGCAAATTTATATTGTTACAAAACAACGCACTTATCTGAAAGTTATCGTTGACGAAAAAACAGTATTTGAAGGGCGAAGCCAGCCCGGCAATGCTTATCCTTTTTCAGGAACTGAATCCATCGAATTGATTTCAGGTAATGCTGCTGCATTACAGATCATCTTTAACGAGGCAGACCTGGGAACAATTGGGGCTTTTGGAGAAGTCGTGGATTTGATTTTTACCGGAGGTCGTGTTGTAACACCCACTCCAAGGTTTACTGCGACAGCGACAAGTACCACCCCGCCCACCATGACATTGCAACCCACTGCAACCCCTGTTACACCGACCGTCACACCCTATATTCCATAAATCATGGTCATCAAAAATTCATTTCATATTGTTTCATTGGGTTGTGCAAAAAATACTGTCGATTCTGAATCGATGGCAGTCTTGCTTTCGCACGCCGGTTTTCGACGGGTGGATGAGCCCGAGCAAGCCCAATTCATCATCGTCAATACATGCGGTTTTATCCGCTCTGCTAAGGATGAAAGCCTTCATGTCTTAAAACAGATAGCTGCCAATAAAAAAAGAAAACAATATTTGATCGCCGCCGGCTGTCTGACTGAGCGGGTTAAAGAAGGGATTGCCCGGCAGGTATCCGGTATTGACGGTATTTTTGGTACCCGACGTTGGATGGATATCCTTGCTGTTGTTCAGAAAGTTCGATCCTTATCTGATAGTGAAGGTCCGTATATCCACTTTCCTTCCGAATTCATCGATACTGGTCCGACCGTCAGCGGTCCGACCGTCAGCGGTCCGACCGTCAGCGGTCCGACCGTCAGCGGTCCGACCGTCAGCGGTTCGACCGTCAGCGGTTCGACCGTCAGCGGTTCGACCGCCAAAGATCAGACCACTGATGTTCCAGGAATTGCCATTCAGGGAGCCAGCGCATATATAAAAATTGCCGATGGCTGCCGCCACCGCTGTGCCTTTTGCGCTATTCCGCTGATCAAGGGATCGCAGCAAAGCCGCCCTATGAATTTGATTTTGGCTGACGCCCTGTATCTGCAAGATCAAGGCGTTCAGGAGATCAATTTGATCGCCCAGGACAGCACCGGCTATGGCCTGGATTTAGGGATGAGTGACGGATTGACTGCCCTGCTGGAAAAACTAACCACCGTTGTGCCCGACATCCCCTGGATTCGAATTCTGTATGCCTTTCCGGGCAGTATTTCTGCCAGACTGATTGACATTCTGACTGATTCACAACAGATACTTCCTTATATCGACATGCCTTTGCAGCACGCACATCCTGATATCCTGCGCTCCATGCACCGGCCTGTCAACATGGATTGGGTATATTCGACGATTCAAACACTTCGTAAAAGAATTCCCCACATTGCATTACGATCAACCTTTATCGTAGGTTATCCGGGCGAAACTGAGCAGAAATTTCAAACCCTTCTCGATTTTATCCGTGAAATCCAGTTTGATCACCTCGGTGCATTCACCTATTCATTCGAGACAGGTACCCCCGGTGAATCCCTGGGTGACCCAATCCCGGAGGAAGTGAAGGCGGATCGAATTGAACGGCTGATGCTGCTCCAGGAAGAGATCTCCGAAATCCGCAATAACCGAATGGTCGGCAAAGAGCTTCCGGTCTTGATTGAAGGTTCAGGTGATGGTATATCCGTCGGCCGAAGCTATCGGGATGCACCAGAAATCGATGGTCTGGTGTTCATCGACACGGAACTCGAAACAGGAAAAATCTACACAGCAAAAATCACCAGAGGGATGGTTCATGATCTTTTAGCCAGTTTGCCGGCAAACAAGACGTCACAATAAACCCTTTATAAAGATACACACATGAAATTATTTGACCGGTTAGCCTTCCTATTAGCGGTAGCTGCATTCTTTGCGGCAGCATTTTTCTCCACTGAAATATATGAAGGGCTTCCCCACATAGAAGATGAAATCACCTATGTCTGGCAGGCCCGCCTGGCCTCTGCCGGAAAACTGGTCACCGCCACTCCAGTCTGCCCAAGCTGTTTCCTTGAGCCATTTGTCATCGACAAAGACGGCATTCGTTTTGGAAAATATCCACCCGGTTGGCCTGCTGCCCTTTCCTTGGGCATTCGCCTGGGGGTCAGAGATTATGTCAATCCATTTCTTTCTGCACTGTACGTCTGGCTTGCCTATTTATTGGTCAAGAAGTTGTTTGATCCATTAACCGGTCTCATCTCCACATTTTTAACCATCCTTTCCCCATTCTTTCTGATTAATTCAGGAACCCTGCTGGCACATCCCTGGTCACTTCTGTTGATGGTAACCTTTGCACATGGCTGGCTGGATACGCTGGACGCTGCAAACAAAATTCCCAAATGGATGGCAGGAAGTACGGCTGCGCTTTCGATGGGTTTGTTAATTCTGACCCGCCCCCTTACCGCCGTCGGCATCTGTCTGCCTTTCATTATCCACGGCATCTATTTGCTGATCAAAGGGACACCCCGGCAAAGACAGGCTGTCATTGGTATGGGCGCGGTGGCTGCTCTGGTGGGAAGTCTTTATTTTCTATGGCAATATCGCGTAACCGGCGACCCGCTGCTTAACCCCTACGTTTTGTACTGGCCTTATGATCGGGTAGGTTTTGGTCAGGGCATTGGCCTTCACCCTGACGGTCATCAACTCAAATATGCCCTGACAAACACCCGTTTCAGTTTGCAGGTGGGCAACAGTGATCTGTTTGGTTGGCCTTACCTTTCGTGGATCTTTTTACCTTTCGGGCTGATCGCAATTCGTAAAAAGCCGAAAACATGGCCCGTTGCCGGTGTATTTTTTTCTCTGGTTTTTGTTTATGGATTTTATTGGATCGGTTCATGGTTGTTTGGGCCTCGCTATTACTATGAAGGGCTTATAAGCCTGACGATGCTTTCGTCGGCCGGAATCAACTGGCTGGCAGGAAAACCCTGGAAAGGCAAACCGATCACTCGTTTTATGCGGCTGCGGTTTATTTTTACCTGGTCGCTTGTGTTGCTATTGGTGATCGGAAATTTGCTCTTTTACCTGCCACAGCGTACCGGGAGTATGCGCGGATTATATGGCATCCTGGGCAGTCAGCTATCACCTTTCAAGACGGAAACCGCTCAAAATCTTACTCCTGCGCTGGTCATTGTCAAACCTGTACAATATTGGCTGGAATACGGTGTATTGCTCGATTTAAGCAGCCCGCAGTTGGATACACCTTTTATATTTACTTATGATCGGGGGGATGAACAGAATCAAACGGTCATTGATGCTTACCCGGATCGGACAGTAATCCGTTACACACCTGGCCTTCCGTTCCATTGATATTCATTCTGATATCCGGTTCTTCTTTCCTAAACGAAGGACGGATCGTTTAATTCCTGGAATTTAGTGTAAGATTCTCTGCAATTAAAAGCAATCATGAACACCCGGCAAAGAATCCGTCAATATTTCTCCATCATTGTGGGACAGGTCATCACCTTGTTACTGATGGCATTATGGATGGATGATTTGCAGATCCAATCACCGTGGGGGGCTGGGCGGCCCGCAAAGCTTTCCGTTCATTTTTTACCCGGCTGATTTGCCGTTCGATGGAAAACCGTTGGTGGGTGCTGAACAAGTCCATCGATTACTATGCAATTGGCGGGAAACATTGAAGCATAGATAACGAATTCTTCCGCATCCAGTCATTCAGGTTATCAGGCAACGTGTACCGTTGCAGAGAATCTGGCTGAATAACGTTTCTGCAGAATGGGTTTACCCCGTAGTCGTTTCAGCGGTGGGTACAATTTCCTGCGTGTTGGTCGGGGCTGGGGTTTCTTCAACCACCGGGGTTGTGGTGGTCTCTTCAACCGTCGGTGTAGGCGTCTCGATTATTTCCGTTGTTGGTTCTTCCGTGGGCTGCGGTGGTTCACAAATCAACTGCACCGCTGTTGCAGTTGCCTCCACCTGTTTATTCTCCGCCATTGCAAGAGCCTGTTCATAGTATTCACGCGCCTCGCAATATTTTCCCTGCGAGACAAGCAGATCCGCATAATTTATCAAAGCGACACGATAACGTTCCTGAACTGTCCATCCAGAACTATCTACCATATTCGGCATGGACGGATAAATTTCGCCAAATATTTCCACCACCGACGCCCAATCAACACCCCAGAAACTGGCACCCGTCAAATAATAACGTGCCCAGCTTCGGTAACTCTCTGCAGAATTGTCAAGAGGGGCAAACAGTGCACTGAGAGTAAGGTCATAGATACCCGGTTCCAGGTTGCCGTTGGATATTTTTTGTATTCCCCTGAACCTTAACGCTATGTAGAACATTCCGTCTATATCAGCAGCCCGATAGGTGATATCTTCTTTTCGTACAAATTCCAGGGAATTGATGGCATTTTCCCAATCATTTGCACGCATGTAGGCAACGGCAGCATTGTATTTTTCTTCAATCCCGCGCATATCCGGTGTGGGAGTAACCGGGATGGGTGTTACGGTCGGTGCAATGGTCGGCACATTTGTTTCAGCTTGATAAAGCATTACCGCCGTAAGCCGCTCCTGTATACCGGGAAAGCTGGGGTCAAGTTGGACTACATATTCATACCGTTTGCGAGCCATGTCTAAACGTCCGGCGTTTTCATCCTCAAGACCCAACTGGTATTGGGTAACGGCTGCCAGGGCAACCTGGTCATATTCCTGATTTAGACGCATATTTAGGCCGGATTGATAACCCTGCCAGGCACCCACTCCGGCGATGAGAACGATAAGAAACAAACCAGCCAGAATAAAAAGCCATTTGTTTTTCCGGCCTTTTGGTTTTTTACTTTTGGTGGTTCCATCCGGAGGCATTCCTTCTGAATCATCGCCGTTGGTAATCATAACCGGTTGGTCTGCGTCCATAGCAGGAACAAAATCTTCTTCAGATATATCTGGATTAATGGGCATTGTTTTTTCTGTTGATTTTTGATCGTTAATAACGCTTATCGGGCGAGTGGCTTCAACTGCTTCTGAATCTTCGTGCTTTGAATTGCTGTCCGATACACGATTGGGTCGTGTTTCTTCCGGATTATTTATCGACATGTGGACTATTATACCGTATACTCACTTGAGATTAAATCGTCAATGGCAAACTTTTACATGGAATTAAAGCAAGGCAGGAAATCATGAATCAAGGTCTGCGGGCAGGCCTTTACATAACAGCCACTCCGATTGGGAATCCAAAAGATATCACACTGAGAGCATTAGAGGTGTTATCCCAGGCGGATGCCGTGATTTGTGAAGAGTTCCGTCAGGGTAGCACGCTGCTTAAAAAACTCGGTATTCAGGCCAAAGATCTGGTCGTATTAAATGAGCATAATGAACAGGAAACTGTTCCCCTTCTAATTCAGAGGCTGATCAAAGGGGAGGCTCTGGCCTTGATTTCAGACTGTGGAACACCTGTCTTTTCAGATCCCGGATACCATCTGGTCAGGAGTGCATCAGAGTTTGAGATCAAAGTAATTCCGTTGCCGGGGGCTTCATCACTCATGGCCGCGTTATCGATACTGGATTTCAAGCTCGAGCAGTTCTACTTCGCCGGGTTCCTTTCTCCAAAAAAGGAATTGCGGAAAAAAGAGCTGGAAAAGCTGAAAAGTTATCACCTTCCTGTTATCCTGATGGATACCCCCTACCGGCTTGGCAGCCTGCTGGAGGAAATCAGGTCTGTTTTCGGCGGAAATCAACGGATGACGCTGGCTTGTGATATAAGCCTTCCTTCAGAAAATATTTTGCGTGGCACTACAAATGAAATCCTAAAACAAATCGGAAATCGCAAATCAGAATTCATCCTCATTTTACATTCCTGAAAGTACATCGGTACAAATTAACGGTACCGAAAATTAGAAATATTGGAGATACTCATGGAAACCTGGATTAAATCGATATTTGGCGTAGAAAAACCGGTCATCGGCATGTGCCATTTCAATGCATTGCCTGGAGATCCACAGTATGACCCGGAAAAAGGTTTGGATTGGGTGGTCAAAAAAGCCGGTGATGATCTGTTGGCTCTTCAGGAAGGCGGCGTCGATGCAGTCATGTTTTCCAATGAAAGCAGCCTGCCTTATCTGACAAATGTTCCAACCATTACTACAACCTGCATGGCCCGTATCGTTGCTGAGCTAAAGCCGAAAATACGCATTCCCTTTGGTGTGAATGTATTATGGGATCCTGCCTCCAGTATCGATCTGGCCGTGGCAACGGGTGCCAGTTTTGTACGTGAGATCTTCACCGGTGTATATGCCAGTGATTTTGGGCTGTGGAATACTCATTGCGGCGAGGTGATCCGGCACCAGTACGCAATACATGGAGAAAATGTCAAGCTCCTGTTCAATATCGTGCCTGAAGCTGCTGCATACCTGGGCGCTCGTGGTATAGAAGACATTGCCCGCTCCACCGTTTTCAACAATCGGCCGGATGGCCTGTGCGTTTCCGGCCTGACTGCCGGTGCAGAAACCTCCGACCAGACATTGCAACGGGTTAAAGCCGCTGTACCCGATACGCCGGTATTTGCCAATACAGGAGTCCGTCTTGAAAATGTCACCCGGCAACTTGCCATTGCAGATGGGGCCATCATCGGTACGGCATTCAAAAAAGACGGCTTTACCTGGAATGCAGTCGAAACCGGGCGGGTCAGAGCGATCATGGAAAAAGTAAAAACTATCCGCTAATGCAAGGAAGACAAAAAGGGAAACGCTCCATGCAGGATCTACTTCTAGGGCTGGATATTGGCACATCCTCGGTTAAAGGTCTGATTATTGATCAAACCGGCAGGGTATTAGCCCAATCAGAAGCACCCAACGAGCTTATCTCTACCCATATTGGCTGGGCCGAACAGGATGTCGATCGCTGGAAACAAAACATCATTCAGGTGATCAGAACATGCCTGGATAATCCGCTGGTTTCCTCTCACAATATTCGCGGTATCGGTGTTTCGGGGATGGTTCCAGCTTTGGTACTGATGGATAGCCACGGCCAGGTACTTCGTCCGGCAATTCAATACAACGATTCGCGTGCGGTGCAGGAGATACAGGCATATCGGGAAAAGACAGGCGCTTTCTCATTCTTTAATATCACAGGAGCCAATCCAAGTGTTCAAAGCATCGGCCCAAAATTAGCATGGATCCGGCATTGGGAACCTCAAGTTTGGGAAAAAACCGCCTGGATCATGGGCTCTTATGACTATATCAATTATTTTTTAACGGGTGAGATATCCGTGGAACGAAATTGGGCTTTGGAAAGTGGTTTATTGGATATTCATCTGCAATCGTGGTCCAACACTCTGCTCTCTGACTTTGACCTGCCTGAAACAATCCTTCCTCCCGTAAGACCATCATTGGAAATTACAGGAAAAGTGAACCTCCAAACCGCCCAGATCACCGGTCTGGCTCCCGGGACACCCGTGATTGCGGGTTCTGCCGACCATGTGGCGGCTGCCCTGGCAGCCGGTATCACCCGCCCGGGTGACGTGTTGATCAAATTTGGGAGCTCAGGGGATATGCTGTATTGCAGCGACCACGCTGTTTTTGATCCACGATTCTATATTGACTTTCATTGCCTGCCGGATAAATACCTTCCAAACGGATGCATGGCGACCAGTGGTTCACTCCTGAAATGGTTTGTCAATGAATTTTGCCAGCAAGACAGAATAGATGCCAAAAGACAAGGCCTGCCTGTTTATCAATATCTTGACCAACAGGCAGAACAGATCCCTCCTGGTTCTGCAGGAATTACCGTATTGCCATATTTTTTAGGCGCCAAAACTCCATTAAATGACCCGGATGCGCGCGGTGTTTTTTATGGTATGACCCTTTCACACAGCCGCTACCATCTATATCGCTCAATCATGGAATCGGTGGTTTATGGATTTCGGGATCATTTTGAAGTGCTGCAACAGCTTGGATTGCCGATTGTCCGCGTAGTCGCAAGCGAAGGCGGTGCCGGCAGTCCGTTGTGGCGACAAATTGCAGCCGATGTTCTGGATACACCCATCGAATTTCTGCAGGCCAACCCGGGATCTGCTTATGGTGTAGCGGTCATGGCAGGCATGGCACTACAACTTTTTGACGTCGAAGACCTAATGCAAATTCAGGGCGCAAGGGAAATTTCCGTTCCCAATCCTGCAGCACACCGGCAGTACCAATCTTTTTATCAAACATATCATAATCTTTACAACCAGCTAAGACCTGTTTTTCAGTCTCAGTGACAGAAAGCTGACCGAATAACTTCATAAACAGGTAAAAGAAAAAACCGCCCATTGTTATGGAACGGTTTTCCTTTTATTGGTGCCTCCAGGGAGATTCGAACTCCCGTTTTAGCCTTGAAAGGGCTGCGTCCTAACCACTAGACAATGGAGGCGGCAACGGGTGAAATTTTATCATCGATCCTGAGGGGGGTCAAGGCACTGCATAGGTTCTGCATAGGGTAAATATGAAATGAAAGCAGCAAGGTTGCAAAGTCGATTCAGAACGGATACAATTGAATTCATCCAACCGCGGAACGATTTATGGCGTTAACACCTGGCACCCTTATCAATAATCGATATTATATTCTTTCAATCCTGGGACAGGGTGGAATGGGCTATGTTTATCAGGCGGAAGATACAGTTCTGAAGGTACATGTTGCAGTAAAGGAAAACTTGTTTCTTAGTGAAGAATATTCCCGCCAATTTGAACGGGAAGCACAAATTTTAGCCGGTCTTCGTCACGGAACCCTTCCTCATGTAAGTGATTTTTTCCTGATACCGGGTCAAGGTCAATATTTGATTATGAATTATATCGAGGGCGAAGACCTCCGGGAAAGGATTGAGCGCCTGGGAACCGTACCGGTGGAAGATGTCATCCGTATCGGTATTGCGATTTGTGATGCATTGAATTACCTTCATACCCGAAAAGAATCCATCCTCCATCGCGATATTAAGCCCGGTAATATTAAAATAACGCCGGAAGGTGGATTGGTACTGGTCGATTTTGGATTGGCAAAAATTATGCACGGAAACCAGGCCACAACCGATGGCGCACGGGCCATGACGCCCGGTTATTCCCCACCTGAACAATATGGTACTGCGCGAACCGATCCAAGATCAGATATTTACGCACTGGGAGCGACTCTCTATGCTGCGCTGACCGGCATTATCCCTGAAGATGGCCTTGACAGGGCAACCGGCAAATCCAGATTAACCCCTGTTCGACAAATTAAACCCGACATCTCTCAAATAATAGCCGGCGTCATCGAGAAATCATTGGAAATCGATCCCGAAAACCGTTTCCAGTCCGCACTCGATTTTCAACAGGCCTTGATGTCAGCCGGTGATGTTTCGAACTTGTTGTTGGAAGGGGTAAAAATCGCTCCTCCACCACCCAATGATATAGAAAACCAAAGACCTCAACCACTTTGGGATGCAAATTCCCCAATAAAACCGGTAAATGACTTCCCCATCCGTAATCCGCAAATACCAGTAAATAAGAAGAAAACCGGAATAACACCCGTCAGGATTTTGTTGGCTCTGACCGTAATTATTGCAGCAGGTTTAATCTTTCTACCAAAATTTCCAAATCTTCCTTCGATTTTTAGTTACCTTTCCGAGACTTCAACGCTTTCACCGGATACCATGGGGCTTATTGCCAAAACACCATCCCAGGTCTACACTTATACGTTGTCTGCCCCATCATCAACACCTGTCGTATCCAAACCGGTCAATGCCATTACCCCCAATATAACCCCATCAGTGTCTGTCACAGAAGCGGCTCCGGTTGTTCTTCCCACGATCACGGCTACACCTGCCGGAGGCGGTACAGGGCAGTATGCCTTTGTTTCAGATCGCACCGGTAGTTACCAGATTTGGATGGTGGGTGCTGATGGCAACGGTCAACAGCAGCTTACAAACATGAAAGAAGGCGCCTGCCAGCCTGCCTGGAACCCCGATGGAATGAAGTTGGCGTTTATTTCACCTTGCAAAGAAAGAAATTATGAGCTGTACCCGGGATCCAAAATTTACTATATCGATCTTGCTGATTCTTCGCTGACCCCGCAAACCTTGCCGGTCAGCTCCGAGGAAGGTGATTTTGACCCCGCCTGGTCGCCGGATGGAAACCGGATGGCTTTTTCTTCACTCAGAATAGGGACTGCTCATGTGTTTGTCTATAATTTTGCAGACGAGACACTGCAGGAAATATCCGACACCCGTTATGCTGATATTCACCCGGCCTGGAATCCATTGGGTACCCAACTGGCAGTCAGCCGAAAAATTATCTACGGGCATATCTTTATCCTTTCTGACAAGGGTTATACACAATATCAGCTCAGCCCAAACGGCAATGTCGAAGACTATTGGCCTGTATGGTCACGGGATGGGAAAACAATTATGTATTCCCGGAATACCCAGCTTCCATCCTTCCCGTTTCTGGTTCGTATGAACGAAGAAGATCATGGTACCGGTATTGAAACGCGGATTCCACCGCTTGCTGAACAAAGCAGTTACCCGGTCGCAGGAGCTGTTTATTCACAGGATGGAGAGTGGATTCTTTTTGAATCCTGGCCTGACGGCCGAAATCATGATATTTTTATGATGACAAAAGAGGGAGGCAGCATCACCAGGTTGACCACCGATCCAGGATCTGATTTTGATCCCGCCTGGCGTTAGTCCATCCTCCAGTGATTCTCATCTGCACAAATGACCCGGCACGCGATTATCAACCCGTCTGGAAACCGCGATCAGATTTCGCGCCACACAGCTAATTTACAAGGCCTCGTGACGCTCCTGTTGGAGCCGTCGCCTTCGCAGTGCATTCATAAGTCTTGGCAGAATGATGGTGAACAAAGTATTCAAAGATTTATAGGGTGCATAATCCCATGCCCCCAATGTGCGGATGACTTTTCCGCCAAAACCTTCTTTGAAGCGATAGACACCCCACATACCGTCCGTTTCGTCAAAAGTCTCGGGCGCACCCCATAAATCGTATAGCGTGCAATGCATTGCCTTCGCTTTCTGCATTGCACGCCATTGGATCAGATAATTGGGCATTTTCTCGTTGTGTTTTCCGGTGGACATGCCATAGAAATACCAGGCCTTGTTTTCAAAATGAAAAAGAATCAGCCCGGAGATGGGTTCACCCTCATATTCAGCGATCAAAATATCAGCAAGACCGGCCTGAATAAACCTGCTCCACAGAGATCGATAATATTCCTCCGACCGGATGACGAAACCGTCCCGCAGCGAGGTTTCGACATACATATCGTAAACAAGCTGGATGTCCTCTGCTCCACCCTCGCGGATCGTTATGCCCTTCCGTTCCGCCAGTCGCAGGTTATAGCGGGTCTTCTGTTTCATCCTTGCCAGCCAATCCTCTTCAGAGCCGGATAAATCCAGAAATACCGTATTGCGAAACTGCACCTGTGCAGTGGAATAGCTCCAGCCGCGTTCGATCAATTGTGATTGGAGATCTTCGCCGGCAATGTTCTGCGTAGCTTCTGCTGTTCCAGGAATACCTGTTCCCAAAATTACTTCAGGATCAATTTTGATGGATATGGCCCGTTCGGTGCGAGCCAATCTTTCCAATTGAGATAAAACATCCTTGCAGAGATTTTTATCATTCCAGGTCAAAAGTGGCCCGCGTGGTGAATACAACAGGCTGACCGGCAACCGAAACTTACCAAAAGCCGGTCTTCTTTTGAGGATCATTGCGGCAGCCCGGGGGGTTCCACCTGCTGAAATCCATGCCAGCGGAAGCATTTGCCAGCCGAAAAGCTGTTTCTGCTCACCCCACTGCCAGGATTGTAAAATGTGAGGATTGCTGAATTGACAGATCAGATGGGTCCAGTCTGTTACATTGTCGATTTTTTTCGTTTCATATACCATTGGTACACCCGATACAGACTTTGGTTATAGACCCTGTCTCTTGCTCCCGCTGACCTTTTCAATTCGCCACCAAATCCCCGCTTAAATCGATACACCCCCCATAATCCATCAGAGCGCGTTTGAAAATTGGCTTCCAAATAATCGTAATCATAGTCAGGCGCTCCCCACAAATCATATTCAAGGCATCCACTTCTGGATGCCCAACGCATCGCTTCCCATTGGACAAGATAAGCCGGCATACGATTCCGCTCCTCATTTGAGGAACCGCCAAATAAAAACCATGCCCGGGAACCCTGTTTGAAAATCATTACCCCTGCCAGTGGTTTCTCTTCGTAAAACGCCATCAGCAAAACGCACTGCTTTGGAGGTAAAAACAGGTCGTAAGCCCTGGAATAATAGGCCGGCGAGTGAACACCAAAACCATCCCGCTCTCCGGTTACTTGCATCAATTTTTCGAATGCACCCAAATCCTGTGATTCTTCTACACGCAAACCGCTCTTTTGTGCCAATCGAATGTTGTAACGGGTTTTTTGCTTCATCCGCATCAACCATTCGTCTTCATTGCCTTCAAGAGAAATAACAATGGTTCTATGAGGTTGAATTGGATCAGCCAAAATTGGAGTGAATTCCACCCAATCATCCCTATTCTCAGGCAGTGTGCCCTCCCAGGCATCCGGCTCGATCCGCAGGAAAACAACCCTGTTTTGTTCGCATAAATCATCCAAAGCAGGAAGTATCGAGGACCAATTTGTACCTACCGGCCCTTTCGGGATATAGGCAATGTTGAACCCCAATGGCAGTTTGCGGAGCAGGACCAGGGCACCACATGTCTCACCGGCAAGAAAATGAGGTTGCCAGCCGAAATCAGCTTTTAATGCTCCCCAACTTGCAGTTTGCAATATGTGTGCCTCTGGAAATGCAGAGAGCCACTCTGACCAGGCATGTGTTGAGAGCTCTTTAATCATCAGTAAGTAAATATTTCCGATGGAGCTGCAGTGCTGACAGACGCGCCAGGTATCGTTTCATCCAGGTACTCGAGAATTGCCTTGACATCGCCTTCTTCAGCAAGATGAAGTAATTTTGAGACAACCGCGGCAAGTTCCTCTCCAGTCAGACATTCGCTACTATCATCACGGTAGATGTCCGGGTGCTTCGTAGGTTTAAACTCATGGCCTTCATCCCACAGGTCTTCCCGCAGCTTCTCCCCCGGACGGATACCCGTGAAGACGATCCCGATATCCTTGCCAGGTTCAAGTCCGGAAAGGCGGATTAAATCGTTGGCAAGATCGACGATGCGAACCTGGCTGCCCATATTCAACACAAATTTTTCATTTCCTTTACCTATGCTGGCAGCCTGTAAAACCAGATGCACAGCTTCAGGTATGGTCATGAAATAGCGCTGCATATCCGGATGGGTAATGGTAATCGGTCCGCCTTTGGCAATTTGTTGTTTAAAGATCGGCACCACACTGCCGCGGCTTCCCAGGACATTTCCAAATCTTACAACAGAAAAACTTTTTGAGGAGCGCTGGGCAGCATCCAGGACAATCATTTCTGCAATTCTCTTGGTTGCACCCATCACATTTGCAGGCCGGATTGCTTTATCAGAAGAAATCATGACAAGCTGTTCGACACCATTATCCAGTGCTGCATTAACAATATTCAAGGTCCCCAATATATTATTCGTAATGGCTTCGTCCACATTCATTTCCATTAAGGGCACATGTTTATGAGCGGCAGCATGAAAGACAATATCAGGGTGATGGACTTTGAAAATATTCGCCAGGCGTGCTTTATCGCGCAAATCCGCGATAACAGGGTAAATGTTAATTTCCGGATACCTGCTCTTTAATTCCAACATGGCCTCAAAAATACTGTTTTCGCCATGCCCAACGACAATCAACTCGGCAGGATGCCAGTGGCTTATCTGGCGACATAATTCCAGGCCAATCGATCCTCCACCACCTGTCACGAGGATGATTTTATCTTTGAAGGTGCTTTCAATACCGGCTTGATGTACATTAATTTGTTCCCGCCGGAGAAGATCGGTGATATCCACTTCCCGCAAGCGGTTCACATTCACCTTACCGCCGATCAGCTCATAAATCCCTGGCATGGTGCGGAATGGAACCGCTTTTCTCTGGCAGACCTCTGTGACAAGCCTGACAACTTTTCCTGGTGCACTGGGTATGGCAATGATTACTTCATCGATCCGCTGGTTCTCAAGTACCCGGCTCAAGTCGTTGATTCTACCTACAACGGGTACCCCGTAGATCTGATGCTTTTGTTTGGCGTCATCGTCATCCAGAAAGCAGATGGGAGAAATTTCCGAATGGGCATTTTTCTGTAATTCACGAACAACCAACGCTCCTGCATCCCCAGCGCCAACCACCAGAGCCCGTTTCTTGCGGGAAAAGCGGCCCGGCACTGAGGCAGCCACACGATTTTCGGTTAGCAACCTGGCAGCGAAACGAACGCCTCCCACGGAAAGAACTGACAAAAGCCAATCGATAATCAAAACGGAACGTGGAAACCAGGTAAAAACCTTGAAAGAGAACAATCCCAGCATAACTAAAGAAACCAGAATGGATGCGGTTGTGACTGAAACAACGATCAGTTGCATCTCGCGCATGCTGGCATAGACCCAAATTCTTCGGTACAAGTCAAAGAAATAATAAACCAATGGTTTGATGATCAAAGAAACTGCGATCATCCATATTCCAGAAGTGATGTAGAAATGGAAAGTCGGGCCTAACTCCAACCGAAGCGTATAGCTGCCGATGATGGAAATAATGATAAAAACAATATCCAGAAGAAGCAGGTAACGGTTTCGAATCTGGGTGATTTTTTTCACAGTTTATCGTCCCCGAAATCCCAGCACAGCACCAATAGTACGGATGAGGATCGAAAAATCCAGAAACAGGCTCTGATGTTTGATGTAGTACAAGTCATATTCCAGCTTGATTGTAGTCGCTTCTACTGTTGATGCATATCCATAATTCACTTGGGCCCATCCTGTTGCACCAGGTTTTACCAACAATCGAGTTCGATAAAAAGGTACAACCTCCTGAAGCTCATTAATGATTTGTTCCCTTTCTGCCCGCGGCCCAACAAGACTCATATCGCCTTTCAGGATGATAATGAATTGTGGAAATTCATCAATATGGCTTTTTCGAAGGAATTTTCCTGTTCTAGTTATCCGGTTATCATTTTCCTCAGACATTTGGGCTTTCCCATCTTTTTCGGCATCGTTGATCATCGTCCGGAATTTGTATATTTTAAACTCCTTGCCATTTTTCCCAATTCGCTTTTGAGAGTAAATAACAGGCCTTCCACTATCGATCAGAATAGCAAGAGCAACAAACGGGTAAAGAATTAATGTTATGACGCTGCCAACCAAACCGCCCATGATATCTATGAGCCTTTTTGCCAAGTTGTACATACCGCCGGTCTGGGCCTGGTCTACAAACGTGCGCAGTAACCAATCCGATTGCAGAACGGTAATGGGAATCCGCCCAATCAATTCCTCATATACGGCCGGCATGGATTTGATTTCAATACCCTCTTCCTGTAATCGGATAATGTTTTGAAAGGTTTTAGGGTTAATGTTCTTGCTGATTGAAAAAATCATATCCGTGATTTGAAGTTCCTCCGCCAGGCGCGATAAATCATCACTACAGCCCAACACCGGATAACCCTCAATACATTCACCTTTTTTCCCCTCATCATCGTCGATAAATCCCACCAGGTGGAAGGGTGCTGGATTGATTTCTTTAACAATTCTTGCCAGTGTCCGGCCGGATTTTCCTGCACCAATGACCAGGACTCGTTTAAGAAAAGGCTGTGCGGTGAACACTTTGATATATAAATAACGCCAGAGTAATGTCAATACGAACGAAAAAACGATAAAAACGGCTACCCCTCTGCGGGGCAATGAGTTGGGTTCAGATGTAAAATAAGCCAGCAAATACAACACCAGACACACTGCTGAAGCAGCAAAAACGCCTTTGATCACATCTTTGAAATTGGCGGCGCGCCGCAGATCATATATTTCAATCAGCAGGAGTAACCATAAAAAAGGAAGCAGGTAAAACCAAAAGGGTATCCGTTCTTGTATAAATTCAAGCGAAAACTTCAGCCAATCCGGTTGTGCCCAAAAATAAACAGCCAACAGCAAGGCAACAATCGATGCAATCAGATCTCCAAACAGGAGAATGAATTTGTGTTCTCGAGCGGTTAATCGCCATCGAAGGTTTTTTTTAGTTGCATCTGTTGACATGAAACGTCAGCCTCGAACCAATGATTTTACCATGCTCCATAAAAATCCTGAGCCCCAGGTGATGTGCATGATCGCGATGGATATCGGAATGCCGATTAAAATACGAAGATCCTTGTTTTTGATTGCCTGTGGAACGGAAGCGGCAATCAATACCAATACATAGATCAGCATCATGCCGGCTAACAGGAATCTTGCAGCAGGCAGCCAGATGCCCGCAATGCCCAAAATAATGATGGACATTACAAACAGCGGTGGGAGTGCCTGCCGCCAACGCAAGGTACCCGGAAAGCAGATTAACATTTGCAGTTTCCAGTATCCATACCGGAAATATTGCTTCATAAGGGAAATAAAATCGGACCTGGAAAAGTAAATGGATCGAATTTGCGGATCAAACCAGATGCGCCCTCCACCGGCACGAATGCGGACGTTGAATTCATAATCCTCGTTTGTTTCCAGATTCTCGTTAAACAAACCGGTTTTCTGAAATAATTTTCTGTTGAATGATCCGAATGGAACTGTATCCACATACCCGGCTGTTTGCCCATAACGATAGCGTGCATCTCCAACCCCTATCGGATTGGCAGCGGCAGCCGCAATCGATCTGGCTACCCAATGGTTTGACGGCGGCTGGATCAGCCACAATCCGCCTACATTCTCCGCTACACCGGCTTTGAGAAGATCAACACACTTGGCGACATAATCCGGATCGGGTATGGAATGGCCATCCAGACGAATAATATATTCGCCGGTGGATGCTGTGATGGCACAGTTTAACCCGCTTGGGATAATCCTTTTGGGGTTATCCACCAGAATGATCTTTATTTCGGGATACTTCGATTGATATGCTGTAATACGGTCCCGGGTATGATCCGTTGACATTCCATCTGCAATGACAATTTCCATATCGGATAATGGAAAACTCTGCCCTCGTATGGCATTCAGCAAAAGATCAATTGTGGCCTCTTCATTCAAACAAGGCACAATAATTGATACTTCAGTCATTCCTTTCCCTCATCATAAAAATTGTCTGCTGATCTTATCCGTAATGAATTATGTTTCCCTGATCAAAGTACAAATACAGGGCAAAATTCATTCCTGCCGAATTGTACCATCTGGTGTTCTGTCAAATATCAATGCGAAACATGAATAATTGCAACAAAACACTCTTCGTTATTAGTGCATAGAACAAGCCAATAATAACCTGCCCAAAGCGAGGAGATCAGATTCTTTCCATTGCTTCAGGCAGAATATTGGTCAATGATGCCAATTGCATAAGGTTGCAAATTATTTACAAGACCGCCACAACCTCGATTTCAACGATTGCGTCTTTAGGCAGTTTGGCAATCTGAACAGCCGAACGAGCCGGTGGATTGACCTGGAAGAAGCTGCCATATACCTCATTCATTTTTGCGAAATCATTCATATCCTTGAGAAAAACGGTGGTCTTGATCACTTGGTCCATACCCGATCCTGCTTCTTCAAGGATATATTTGACATTTGTCAAAGCCTGGCGGGTTTGAGTCTGGATGCCGCCTTCGACGATTTCACCTGTATTCCGATCTATCCCTATTTGACCGGCTGTGAACACAAAATTGCCGGCAATCACGCCCACCGAGTATGGGCCAATTGCTTTGGGGGCTTTTTCTGACACAATAATTTTTCGTTCCACGATTCACCTCTATAAATAGAATTGTCCTAAAACACTGTTTCCAATCAACCGAATCATCTTGATGATTTCCAGCATATCCTTTCCGGTAAAAGAAATCGACCTTCCGCCGGTACGAATGATGCCAGGAATATCGGATGACAATTCTGCGGAAATTGGTTGTACAAAATCGATATCCAACTGCACGGGCTTGGCAATGATAAATGGCTTCATCTCCGAGAGGCGGCTGATTGCTTTTTTTGCTCCGGCATGAATTGCGTTTTGGGAGGCTTTTGGTGTCAAGTTTTTAGCTGAAAGAGAGCTGATGGCCCATTTGGTGACCACATTCTCCGCCCAGGGCATGATCTCATTGACTTCCGCTTTCACGGTATCATCGCCTGCCACCAGTGCCACCGGTACGCCATAATACCCGGCAATCGCAGCATTAATTCCAGACTCTCCATAGGATTTCCCGTTCAGCCGAACCTGGTAGAATGTGCTGCCCAGATAAGTATGGGATAACACACCATGGGCATTCCCGGCTTGTGAATGGTAACCAATAAACATGGCAGCGGCCGTGTTGGAATCGACTCCTTCCGCCATGGTACCAGGGCGTGGTGAGCCGCGTACCAGTAATGCCTTTTCATGCAGTTTTTCTGCCATTATATTACGCATGTGCCCATGGGAATCGGCTACTACAATCTCTGTGGCGCCTGCCTCAAGACAACCTTCAATGGCTGCATTGACTTCGCCTGTCATCCATTCACGAGCCCTTTCATATTCGACTCCCTCAAGTTTTCCGTCCTCCCGGGCTACCACACATGCAGTCCCCTCGATATCCGCTGAGATAAAAACCTTCATACTCAATTCCTTTCCCGACATTTTAGAATTAAATGATGTTCCCCACCAACCAGATCTGCTACATACACAATATCATCCATCGCTTCCACAAGACAGCCCTCCTGAAAGGAGCGGGATTGGTTTTAAAATGCAACTGACATTTTAACACAAAGGCATGGCGAAAACCGCCCAAGCCTGGGATAAAATTAGAAATGATGACAATCCTGGGCAGAGAGCAGCCTGATATTGGCATCAATACTGGTTCAAGAGAGAGAGGTTCATGGAATGGCCAGATTATATTACGGGCATGTAATTACCAACGGAGTAAAGCTGCATTATTACCGTACAGGAGACGAAAAACCTTCTGTCATTTTTCTGCATGGTATTTCTGATAACGGGTTATGCTGGAGCAGGCTGGCATTACGGCTTGAGCCATTCTATGACGTGATTATGGTGGATGCACGCGGCCATGGATTTTCAGAAGCCACTGAGACCGGTTACACACCCGAAGATCGGGCGGCTGATGTGGCAGGTCTGATCGAAGCACTTCATCTCGAAAAACCTTCCATCGCAGGTCATTCCATGGGTGCTGAAACTGCTGTCATGGTTGCAGCCATGTACCCCAAAATGGCGGGGTGTCTGCTGCTTGAGGATCCGCCTTTTTGGCATCAGGCGCATAAAGAAACCCCGGAAGCTCGAGCCCAACGCAGGGATCATTTTCGACAACAAATTACGGAGTGGCGCGTTAAAAGCCTGGATGAACTGATCCAGATCGGTAAACAGATGTATCCCAACTGGGATGAGACAGATCTCTTCCAATGGGGAAAAAGTAAACAGCAAGTTAACCCGGTCGTCTTCGATGGGATAGAGAGTGAGCGTCTTTCCTGGCGTGAATATGCCAGACAGGTAAAATGCCCGGTCTTGTTGATTACCGGAGATCCGTTATTAGGGGCCATCATCACGCAGGAAGTAACCGATGAATTAAAGAAAATGTGGAAAAAACCTGAAATCGTTCACATCGAGCATGCAGGCCATAATATCCGCCGGGACCAATTTGAACTTTATCACGAGACTGTAAAGAAATTCCTGCGGAAAAACACAGACTGGTAATTTTCGTTTTATCGGTTGACTGGCAGTATCAAATCCATGCTATCTATTTGCGCGCTGTTTACCCTGCGGGATACCTCATGCGCTGCCATCAGCTTTTCGTCGCAGGGTTTCAGCCTGGGTTGAAGCGGTGCGCTTGACATTTTGCATCGTAACGCTAGAGTCCCCTTCGTTTATGATACGACCTCGACAGGCGTGTCGGTTATAATGAGTAAGAATTTTATCCAGCAGAAATGGATCAAAACCTCATGCAAGTAGAAGAGTACCATCCGCAAACCCGGATATCGATGAAAAATTGGGGAAATAGCTAAACCCATCTTGAGAAAAACAGCCTGGTATTTCCTGCTTTCCTGCCTGTTCATCATAGTGATTTCGGCTTGCAGTGCCAGCCGGTCACAAATTTCTGTCACCCCATTACAGGCTTCCCGCACTTCTACAAGTACCGGTGGCTCTGCTCTTCCCCCTCTGCCAACTCCTTTTATTACTCCTTCACGGACGATCATCCCCCCCGCTCCCCTGGGCACGTTACCTGCTGCAACGCCCATACCCTCAGTGGTCGTTGAAATAGATACCGGCGCGGCGAAGTACCTTGACCCACAATTACTCTACTGTAAGCAGGATGGTTGTATTTATTCTGTTACACAGCCACTTTTACGCCCGTTGCCGGCGGAATACGAGCCAAAAGTGGAAAAAACCTACCGTTACGGAAGCACACAAAATGGAACCCGAGAGAACCATGCCGGCGTTGAATTTCCTGCAGACCGAGGTACTCCGGTCATTGCTTCTGCGGATGGGATTGTTTTTTATGCAGGGGATGACCAATCCTTCGTTTTTGGCCCGTTCAAAAATTTCTATGGCAATCTGGTCATTCTGGAACACCATTGGGATGGATTGAATCAAACAGTCTATACCGTCTATGCGCATCTATCACAAATATTGGTTGAAACAGGTGATCATGTTGTGCTGGGTCAGGAAATTGGCGAGGTTGGAAGCTCAGGATCCGCCACGGGTGCTCATCTACACTTTGAGGTGCGAGTAAACGGTACGGCTCTGAGTGACACAGTCAACCCGGAACTTTGGTTAAAGCCATCTCAAATTGAAAAAGGCAACAGTCAACAGACATGTGGAACTCTGGTCGCCCGATTTACAAAGGGAGAGGGAACCATCTACTCGAATGCTGTTCTGATCCAGAATTTTAGCGACTCACAAGCGGATAGAAAGCCCTCCATCGATGCCGAATCTTATGCCAAAAATGTATCCACCGCTGATTTTTGGAATGAAAATCTTGTCGTTGGGGATCTCTCGCCTGGAATTTACCGGATATCATTGGTTCGTAACAATCAAATTTACCAAAAATTCTTTGAAATCGAATCTGAACGAATTACTCTGGTAGAATTTGACTTTGTGAATTAGAAAATCTTGAATATCTGCCATAAAAGGAGAAGCAAAATGGGTGTAAAACCGGATCATTGGATCAGGAAAATGGCGTTGGAAAAAAATATGATCGAGCCTTTCGTTGACGGCCAGGTCAGAAATGGGGTCATTTCTTACGGGGTTTCTTCATACGGGTATGATATTCGTGTGGCGAATGAGTACAAGATATTCACCAATGTCTTTTCCGCAGTCGTCGACCCGAAAGATTTCAGCCCAAAATCCATGATCGATTTTACCGGAGATGTGTGTGTAATTCCCCCAAACTCATTTGCGCTGGCTCGAACCATTGAATACTTTAGAATCCCTCGCGAAGTGCTCACCCTTTGTGTTGGCAAAAGCACCTATGCCCGCTGTGGCATCATTGTCAACGTCACGCCTTTTGAGCCAGAGTGGGAAGGGTACGTCACTTTGGAAATCTCGAATACCACACCACTACCGGCGCGTATCTACTCAAACGAAGGTATCGCACAGGTGATCTTCTTTCAAGCGGATGAGATTTGTGATATTTCTTATGCTGATAAAAAAGGTAAATATCAAAAACAACAATCCATCGAACTGCCAAAACTGTAAAATCGGGCATATTGCGGATTACCAGGCATCGTCTGGCAATCCGCAATAATCTTCCGGGCGATATTAATTCAGAATGCTTTCTTTATCATCCGGGCAATCGGGCTAGTCAGGACTTATTCTGTCAATTCCAGATCGATGCCAATGGGGCAGTGATCAGATCCCATAAATTCCGAATAGATGTAGGCATTTTTCACATTTTGGCCAAATTCCTGGTTGACATAAAAATAGTCGATCCGCCAGCCAACATTCCTGTCACGCGCCATGGACTTGTAATCCCACCAGGTATAGCAGCCAGGCTGGTTATTGAACATTCTGAAAGTATCCAGATACCCTTTGGAGATAAATTTATCCATCCAGTCCCGTTCGATCCGCAGGAACCCTGAAACATTCTCGTTTTCTTTTGGCCTGGCGAGATCAATTTCCATGTGGGCAGTATTGACATCCCCGCAGATCACCAGGTTTTTGCCCAACCGGCGTAAATCTTCCGCATAATCCAAGAATGCATCGTAAAAATCCATCTTGTATTGCAGTCGATCCGGGCCGGATTTACCATTTGGGAAATAAATATTCAGCAAGGTAAAGGATGGGTATTCGACGACGAGAATTCGCCCTTCTTTGTCAAATCTGTCTATTCCAAAACCATGCTGCACTGACAATGGGGTGTTTTTTGTGTAAACCGCTACACCGCTGTAACCCTTTTTCTCGGCCGAAGAAAAGTAGGCATAGTAATCATCAACCCTGGTTAAGTCTTCCTCCAACTGTTCGGGGTGAGCTTTGGTTTCCTGAATACACACAATATCAGGATCGATTTGAAAAACAGGATGGAATAATTCTTTTCTATGAATGGCACGGATGCCATTTACGTTCCAGGATACCAGTTTTATAACAGCCATATTATCTTTTCTCCTGACCGAAGATGATTGCAGGCAGATCAAAGTTGATCTTTCCCTGTAGAAATGTCCTTTTCCTCATTGCATAAACCCTTACTCTTTTTGAATAATAGTTCCTGAAAATCATTCCAGCATTCTTACATGACGGCTGGTGAAATAGATATTTTCAGAATATAATTTTACACTGGTTAGAATGAAAACAAACTTTTATTTGCCATCTACAAGATTTTCGGAGGACAAATATGCCAGAAACTGAAGAACATCCCGAGTTACTGGATCGCAGGAAGAAAGCACTTTTACCCTTCTTTGGTTTGGATTTTCGTTCGGCGCAGAAGAGAATTCTGGATTTTCGTGAGGTCACAATCCCGTTTGATGCAGACAAGGCAAAATATGAAGCCTTGCGTTGCATCGATTGCCCGGATCCACCATGCATCAGCGGATGTCCTGTACGGAACAACATCCCTCTGGCAATGGCATTGGCCTCTCTGGGAGAATTCGTAGAAGCCGGTCAGGTATTTCTCAAAACCAGCAACATGCCGGAGGTGTGCGGCAGGATATGCCCCCAGGAACAGCTTTGCCAGGGTTCGTGCGTTCTGAACCACACCGGTGAACCTGTATTAATCGGTGCCATCGAAGCCTTTGTCAGCGATATCGCCCGGCAAGAAGAGACACCTGCTGCAGCCAGAATACCCGCCACCGGTAAAAAGGTTGCAGTTATCGGGGCAGGCCCGGCAGGTCTTACCTGTGCAGAGCAGCTTGTCCATTATGGCCATGATGTAACAATATTCGAGGCCCATCAGGAAGGCGGCGGGCTGCTGCTTTTCGGGATACCCGGGTTCAAGCTCAATCCGGAGATCGTCCATTCTATTCTTAATAGAATCAAGTCCGAAGGAGTTCACTTCCAAACCGATATGACGATTGGAGTGGATAAAAATATCGATGACCTTTTATCAGAAGGTTACGATGCAGTCTTGATCGGCGTCGGCGCCGGCGCCGATTCGCCCATCAAAATACCCGGTGAGGAGCTTCCAGGGGTTTACCACGCCACTGAATTTCTACTGCGTGCAAATGTAGATTTCAATCTGCTGCCGGAGAATATGCGCACTCTGCCAGAGATAGGCAAAAAGGTGATCGTGATCGGCGGCGGCGATACCTCAGCAGACTGCGTGCGAACTGCCAGACGTCTGGGCGCTGAGGAAGTGACCTGTGTATACCGCCGGACAGAAAGCGAAATGCCGGGTGTAACAAAGGATCGAAAACTCGCCAAAGAAGAAGGCGTGAAATATCTTTTCCTCACCCAACCTGTCCGGTTTATCGCCGACGCGCAGGGTAAGCTGCATGAAGTTGAGTGCGTAAAAATGGTTCTGGGTGGAGCCGATGAGGAAGGCCGGCGGCGGTCCGAGCCGCTTGAAAATTCCAACTTCCAGATTCAGGCTGATACGGTTATCCTTGCCATCGGGTATCAACCCTGGCCAACCATCGGTGATACCACGCCCGGCTTGCAAACGCACCACTGGGGTTTGATATCCGTGGCTGAGGATTATACCACCTCGCGCAAAGGTGTTTTCGCAGCCGGTGATGCAGTCAACGGGCCGGATCTGGTCGTAACAGCAATTGCCAGCGCCAGGAAAGCCGCAGAATCGATCGACCATTATTTGAAAAGTAAATAAGTAACGAGCCAGTCTTGTTGGTTATTCAGGATACGTGGCAGCCAGATACTCGATCACGATTTCTTTTTCATCGGAACTGAGGACAGCACCACTACTGATCATTCGCTCCACAGTCTGCCGCCACCCGTCAAGAGATGCCTTCTTGTTCTCCACACGGCTGATGGAATGACAAACTGTACAACGCTCCTGCACCAGAGTAGCGCCATCCAATTCAGTGGCAGGCACCTGTGTGTCTGAACCCGTTTCAACGGATGTCGCTGTTGTTGTACTCGCACAGCCCTGTACAAGAATAAACGTAAAAAGTAACAAAATGACCAGCGGGATTGTTTGTTTTCTCATACCTTATTGCCCTCTTTGGGTATTTTTTGTCGAATATACTTTATGATACACTAATTTATGGAGGTTGAAAAATGGAAAAGCGAAAATTTGGCCGTACCAATCACCTGAGCAGTGTTGCGATATTCGGCGGTGCAGCATTTTGGGATATAGATCAAACCATAGCAGACACCGCTTTCGAGATTGCCCTCCAGCATGGCATTAATCATATCGATGTGGCTCCGTCGTATGGCAAAGCTGAACTGCTGCTGGGGCCATGGATAAAACGGTTGCGCCCCAGCTTTTTCCTGGGATGCAAGACGATGGAGCGTACTCGACAAGGAACTTTGACGGAAATGAAAGCCTCGCTCCAGCGCTTGCAGACCGATCATTTTGATCTATATCAATGTCACGCTGTTAACAGTATGGCCGAGTTGGATAAGGTAACCATGAAAGGCGGTGCGTTGGAGGCCTTGATCGAAGCAAAAAATTCCGGTTTCACCCGCTTCCTGGGGATCACTGCACATGGAATGGACGCTCCAACCGTCCTGATCGAAGCATTAAGCCGTTTCGATTTTGACTCGGTTCTTTTCCCACTCAACTTTATTCTGTTCACTGACGATAATTACCGGCAGGCGGCGCTGAAATTGATTGAAATCTGCCAGCAAAAGAATGTTGGAATGATGACTATCAAATCCATTGCACGCGGTGGGTGGGGTAGTCATGAGAAAAAACAAACCACCTGGTACGAACCATTTACCGATGACACGATGATCCAGTCCGCAGTGAATTTTGTGCTATCCCACCCGGTGACAGGGATTTGCACGGCCGGAGATACCACTTTACAGCCTAAAGTATTTGCTGCTTGCGAGAATTTCCATCCACTGCATGAGGCTGAGATGCAGAATATGATTGATTCCAGTCAACAGTATGTCACAGAAGCATTGTTCTAGTATTCCGTCAAACATGATTCAATGATATCATTTTTAAGTAACGGAATATTTTAAGCTCTGTCAAAGTAAAAAGTTCTGGTCTAAAGCCAATTACTCGAGAAGCAATCCTTTCCAGCGTAAAGGAAATATATGCGGCCTGAAAAACTCTATTTGCTTGATATCATTGAAGCGTCTGATTCCATCAGGCGTTTTTGTGAACCCATTGACAAGGATGATTTTTTTCACGATGAACTGCGGCAAAGCGCCATATTGCAAAAATTGATTGTAATCGGTGAGGCTGCTTCACGTTTATCCATTGATTTCCGGGAAAAACATCCTGATATCGAATGGGATGATATTGTCGGTTTTCGAAATTTTACCAGTGAAGCGTAAAGGAACCGGATGGAGATAAAAAATAACCACGAACATCAACATGAACAAAACCACCATCATCCAGTTGAGGAGATGGCTGATCAGCTCTCTGGTAATAAACAGGACGAAACCTCTGCAACAGAACCGCGTGAAGCCATGGATAAAGCAACTCATGGACATGAGATGGTACACAATGACGTTGCCAAACAGGTGATGGATCACAAGGCAGCGAGCCATAACAATATGGATCATGCTGCCATGAGACACACCCCTGCTGAACATGCAGCGATGCAGCACGAGGAGCACAAGGAACATACCGATCATACCGGTCATGAGGAGATGTTCCGCAAACGGTTTTGGGTCTCTCTTCTGCTCGCCATTCCGGTATTGCTGTATAGCGAGATCGTCCAGCAATTTTTTGGTTTCACAATGCCTGTCTTCCCCGGCAGTCAATGGGTCGCCCCACTCTTTTCTATTATTGTCTTCGCCTACGGTGGAATACCCTTTCTGCAAATGGCCTTGCCTGAACTACACAACCGCCAACCGGGGATGATGACGTTGAGTTCCCTGGCTATCAGCGTTTCTATGATCTACTCGCTGGCAACTCTGGTGCTTCCGGGTCAAATGCCCTTCTATTGGGAACTGGTCACCCTGATCGACATTATGCTGCTGGGCCACTGGCTTGAGATGCGCAGTGTACGTCAGGCTTCAGGTGCGCTCAATGAGCTGGCAAAACTCATGCCGGATACCGCCGAACGCATTAACCCGGATGGGCAGATGGAAACGGTGGCAGTCATCAGTTTACAAAAGAATGATCTGCTGCTTGTTCGGCCCGGGTCCAGTATTCCCGCTGACGGGCAGGTTGAGGAAGGCGAATCGGATGTCAATGAGGCTATGATCACAGGAGAGTCACGCCCGGTCAAGAAAACTCCCGGGACAAAAGTTATCGCTGGAACAATTAATGGGGACAACAGCCTGCGTATTCGCGTCACGGCCATCGGGGATGAAACAGCTCTGGCCGGGATTATGAGGCTGGTACGGGAGGCTCAACAATCAAAGAGCCCCACCCAGTTACTGGCAGACAAAGCCGCCGGTTGGCTATTTTATATTGCCCTTTCAGTGGCGGCAATCACGGCAGTCGCCTGGACCATCGCCACGGGGTTCAATGTTGATGTCATTGCCCGGGTTGCCACGGTTTTGGTGATCGCCTGCCCGCATGCGCTGGGATTGGCTATCCCGCTGGTTGTTGCGATCACAACCACCATGGGCGCACAAAACGGTATCCTGGTTCGGGACCGCCTGGCAATGGAAGGAGCCCGCAACATCGACACGATCATTTTTGATAAAACCGGTACCCTGACCCGCGGTGAGTTCGGCGTGATTGGGATCGAAACATCACCTGACTGGGAAGAAAACAAGGTATTGGCTTTGGCCGCAGCCATTGAAGGTGACAGTGAACACACGATTTCACGCGCTATTCGCAAGAGTGCAGAGGAACGAAGTGTAGAGATGCCATCCGTTTCAACCTTTGAAGCAATCAAGGGCCGCGGTGTGCATGCAAAATGGGGTGAAAAGGATGTCTATATCGGCGGGCCACGTTTGTTGGAAATGCTCAATCTCCAATTACCCACCGGTTTCGCCAGGTTTGAGCAGCAAGCCAATGAAAAATGGCAGAGCGTGGTGACCCTGGTCGTCAACGGCCAGATTGTTGCCAGTTTCGCGCTGGCAGATGTGATCCGGCCGGAAAGTAAACGGGCAATTGAACGTCTCCACGAAATGGGGATTGAGGTTGCCATGCTGACAGGAGACAGCCAGGCAGTGGCTGCATCCGTTGCAGCAGAGCTTGGTATTGACACCTATTTTGCTGAAGTGCTGCCTGAGCATAAGGACCAGAAGATAACCGAGCTGCAACGCCAGGGTAAGCGGGTAGCCATGGTGGGTGACGGGGTGAACGACGCGCCTGCTCTCACACGCGCGGATCTGGGTATTGCCATTGGAAGCGGAACCGACGTCGCGGTTGAATCGGCTGATGTGATTTTGGTACAGTCCGATCCTTTGGACGTGGTTAAGATTGTGGAACTGAGCCGGGCAAGCTACCGAAAAATGGTGCAGAACCTCGCCTGGGCAACCGGATATAACGTCATTGCCCTCCCACTGGCTGCAGGGGTGCTTGCTCCCTGGGGAATTATACTTTCTCCAGCAGTGGGCGCAGTTTTCATGTCCGTCTCTACTATTATCGTTGCGCTGAATGCACAACTCCTGCGAACAACCCGCTTATCTTTCTGATTCGGATTTCAACATACGCCGGAAAAAGCACGTCCATTGGGGCACCAATTCTAATCGGTACAAAAGGAGATGCGGGGAAAATATGGAGGGTATTTGTAATATGTCTTCTGGAACTGCCAGTGCCCTTGCTCATCCCAATATTGCCTTCATCAAATACTGGGGGAATCTTGACGGCTCCTTGAACCTTCCCTCCAATGGCTCCATTTCGATGAACCTCGGCAGCCTGCAAACTGCCACAACGGTCCAATTCGAGCCACTGCTGACCGCGGACACCTTGGAAATCAACCAGCAAACTCAAACCGGCCCGTCATTGAAGCGTGTTCAGAATTTTATGGGGCACATCAGGCGGCTCTCGAAATCGGGCTTGTTTGCCCATATACGCAGCGAGAGCAACTTCCCAATCAGCGCTGGTCTGGCATCATCCGCTTCAGCTTATGCAGCGCTCGCACTGGCCGCCACCGCCGCTCTTGGTATAGATCAAACGGAAAAAGAACTGTCTTCTTTGGCCCGGCTCGGTTCCGGTTCCGCTGCCCGATCCATACCCGCTGGCTTTGTGGAGTGGCATGCCTCCGAAACTCATGCCGGGTCTTTTGCCAAGAGTATTGCCGGCCCAGATTACTGGGATCTTCGTGACATGATCGTGATCATCCAGAAACAGCCCAAAAGCACAGGCTCAGCGGATGGACATGGTTTGGCCGATACCAGTCCCTTTCAGTCTTTGCGGGTTGAAAATGCTCCCACACGCCTGGAAATATGCCGGCAAGCCATCCTGGAACGTGATTTCGCCCACCTGGCCGAGATTGTCGAACTGGATAGTATGATGATGCACGCGGTGATGATGACCTCTCGTCCGCCTCTCTTCTACTGGGAACCGTTGACATTGCAGATCATCAAATCTGTTCAAAATTGGCGCAGGGATGGGCTTCAGGTTTGCGTAACCGTCGATGCCGGTTCCAATCTGCATTTGATCTGTCCCTTTGGCTATACGCAGATGGTGACAGAAATGTTAAAAACAACTTCAGGCATACAGTCTGTCATGGTTTCTCCGCCCGGCGGTCCCGCCCATCTGATCTAGTGTTCGATCCCTGGTTGCTTTCAAATTTTTCAATGACATTTGACAGGACCCTTGCCATCATTTTTCATAAATATTTATAAATATATAATATTGACTCTGTATAATGGAGAGACAAACTCTCCGTATATCAAAAGCGGTATAATACGGAAAATGAAGAAATGCACTGATTTAGAGGATATAAACGAAAAATGCTAAATACCATTGTCACCATACTCGAATTCGTCTTGTTCTTTGGATTGACGATTTTTATTCACGAATTTGGACATTTTTTGATGGGTCGTCTTTTCAAAGTCGACATCGAAGAATTCGGCTTCGGATATCCGCCAAGGATGCTAAAACTGTTTACCGCAAAGGGAACCATCTTCTCATTAAACTGGATCCCTTTTGGTGGTTTCGTCCGCTTTAAAGGCGAAGAAGACCCTGGCCAGTCTGGCAGTCTGGCCTCTGAAAAACCATATAAAAGGTTAATCATTCTTTCCAGCGGCGCCTTGATGAATATTCTGACCGGTATCTTGATCTTCAGCCTGGTATTTATGCAAACCGGTATCCCGGACCAGAATCGAGTGGAGATCATGCAGGTCGCTGCTTCCTCTCCCGCAGAGACAGCCGGCATTCTGGCAGGCGATTTGATTATAGCTGTCAATGGCGAAGTGGTTGAAGGCATGCAGGGTTTGTCGGATCGGATCCAGGAGAACCTCGGTAAAGAGGTTACCATCACAATTGAACGGGATAACGAGAAAATTGAGATCCCCATCACCCCGCGTGAGAACCCCCCTGAGGGTGAAGGAGCGATGGGGATTGTGATGTCTTCAGCGGTCAAGCAGGTGAGTTACATCCAGGCAATCCCCTACTCCATCCAGTCAGTTTATGAGTATGCCAAACTGCTGGTGCAAATGCCGATCCTGTTGGTTCGTGGCCAAATGGCGCCTGAGGATGCCCGGGTTGTCGGCCCAAAAGGCATTTACGATATGTTCAACCAGGCCCGTGAACAGGATGCGGATGTCACCACAAGCCAGGGCAGCACGCCGGCTGTCAACACTCTTTGGTTGCTGGCTATTTTCTCGGTGGCCATTGGCCTCACCAATTTACTCCCCATCCCGGCCCTCGATGGTGGGCGTATCCTGTTTCTTTTACCGGAACTGCTTTTCAAACGTCGGGTTAAACCCGAATTTGAAAGTCTTGTACATCTGATCGGTTTTGCCTTGCTGATCATTTTTATGGTCTATGTTACCTTCCAGGATTTTGCAAACCCAATTGTGGTTCCGAATTACTAGAGAATGAAATGTCAAAGATCTCAACTGTCAATTTCAGCCAGATCATAGAGGAATTGCTGGATAACAACAAACCATTTTCTCCTGTTTATCTTCACCGCTTTTCTGATCTAAACACCGTTGACCTGGCGGCATTGAAAGCTGTCTGGGATCAGATTGATCCCAACCGGCGCGCTGCCTTGATGGAGGATCTTGAGGAATTGAGTGAGGCGGATACGCTGGTTTGTTTCGATGATCTCAGTTTGATGGCCATCAAAGACGCGGATCCGCGCGTCAGATCAACAGCCATCCGGTTGCTTTGGGAAACCAATAACACAACCTTCTGGCGGCAGTTGATCGACATATTACAAAATGACCCCGAGGAGACTGTACGGGCTTCGGCTGCAAGTGGATTGGGCTTATACATTTACCTGGGTGAAATTGAAGAAATTCCTGAACAGCAATTCAAGACGGTCGAAAAAACCTTGTTGAATACCATAAAAGGCAAAGACAAGGTACGCGTAAAACAAAAGAGCCTGGAAGGATTGGGGTTCTCAAGTCACAAAGAGGTACCCGGATTAATCAGTAATGCCTTTGCTTCGAATGACCTTGATTGGAGAGTCAGCGCGCTTTTTGCAATGGGCCGGTCAGCCGACAACCGTTGGAAGGATTCGATTACTCAGGCATTGCACGATCCTGAACCGGAAGTGCGTTTCGAGGCAGTCAGAGCAGCAGGTGAACTGGAACTAAAAAACACCCGCCAGATCCTTTTGGAAATGCTGGTAGATCCGGAAAACCGCGGTGAGCAAGATATCCGACAGGCAATTATCTGGTCACTATCCCAAATCGGTGGTGAAAATGTCCGTGAAGCTTTGTCTGCCTTGCTGGATCAGGCAGAAGATGAAGAAGACGAGGAATTTATCACCGATGCAATCGAAAACCTTGGTCTCACAGAAGGGATGGGCGTATTGGGGATGATGGAAATTGATTTGGATAATGAAATCGGAGAGGATGACACCAGCGATGAAGATACAGGCCGTGAAATGGATGAACTGTATTACACCGGTGATGAAAGTGAATTTCCCGGCTATGAGGATGATGAGCAGGAGTAAACCGACTCTATTCCCTTCCATTTCCCATTCCAGTAATGGCCAATGCTTTCATAAAATGTCGTGAGGAATGATGGCAGCCGAAACGATTTGTGCGCTGCATGCCATTGTCGATGGACGTGTCCAGGGTGTTGGGTTTCGGATGTATGTTCGGCGAGCTGCCGACGCATTGGGCCTGACTGGCTGGGTCCGTAACAAATTTGACGGTCGGGTTGAAGTATGGGCGGAAGGGAGTATGGAAAATAATCTCCTTCTACTGGATGCACTGCGCAAAGGTCCGCCATCCTCATTTGTACAGAACGTGGAAACTTTCTGGGAAATACCTCGCAGAGAATTTTCGCACTTCTCAGTCCAATCAACTGAATAATTCCGATTGCGTTATTCTTCCCCGGCCAGGAATTTGGCTTTCTTCCAGGGCGGCAGCTTGGCCTCATCAGCCATGATTTCCCTTAATTCATAAATTTGATCTCTTAGAATCGCAGCCCGCTCAAATTCAAGGTTTTTGGCGGCCAGCTTCATCTGTGCTTCCAGTTCTTTATTCAGGTGCTGCAGCTCCGACTTTGGCAAACGTGATTTTTCTTTAACCCCGCGCGTAGAATACTCGCCTCGTTCCTCAGCCACTTCATGTGTCAGGGATATGCGGTCGGTAATATCACGAACAGCCTTGAAAATGGAAACGGGTTCAATGCCGTTGGCCACGTTATGGGCAATTTGCTTGTCACGCCGGCGGTCCGTTTCCCCAATGGCCATTTTCATTGCATCGGTCATCTGGTCTGCGTACATGATCACTTTCCCGTTCACATTTCGGGCTGCCCGCCCGATCGTTTGGATCAAGGCTGTACCGGAACGCAGGAACCCCTGTTTATCCGCATCCAGAATCGCAACCAGCGAGACCTCAGGCAGGTCAAGCCCCTCCCGCAGCAAGTTGATCCCCACCACCACATCAAATACACCCGTACGCAAATCTCGCAGAATACCAATCCGCTCCAGTGTTTCCACCTCGGAATGTAAATAATGAACCTTGATACCCAATTCCATCAGGTAATCCGATAAATCCTCTGCCATTCTTTTGGTTAAGGTAGTCACCAATACCCGTTCCCCGGAAAGGATACGTTGATTGATCTCTCCGACCAGATCATCCACCTGCCCTTTGGTCGGGCGTACATCCACCTGGGGATCAACCAGGCCGGTCGGACGAATGATTTGTTCAACCACCTGGTCTTTCAAATTCATCTCGTAGGGGCCCGGCGTGGCAGAGGTATAGATGGTATATCCCATGTGCTGCTCAAATTCATCAAATGTGAGCGGCCGGTTATCGAGTGCGGAGGGCAAACGAAAACCATATTGTGCCAGGACAGTCTTGCGGGATCGATCTCCGTGGTACATGCCGCGGATCTGTGGAATGGTCATGTGTGATTCATCGATCACCAGCAGGTATTCACTGGGCAGGTAATCCATCAACGTCCAGGGGGGAGAACCTGCCGGTCTTTGATCAAGGTGGCGTGAATAATTCTCGATCCCAGCACAGTAACCGACTTCACGCAGCATTTCCAGATCATAGCGTGTCCGCTGCTCCAGACGCTGGAATTCCAGAAGTAAGTTATTGTCCTTGTAATACTTGAGACGCTCTTCCAATTCAGTCTCAATATCATTAATCGCCTGTTTAAGCCGGTCTTCCTGGGTAATGTAATGCTTGGCCGGAAATATATCCACACTATCCAATCCGGCGTGCATTTCACCGGTCAGCGGACTGAAATCCACGATCCGCTCGATTTCATCACCAAAAAACGAAATCCGATAAGCGCGTTTATCCTCATAGGCAGGAAAGATTTCTAGCAGATCTCCCCTGACACGGAATGTTCCTGGGTGAAGGTTCATATCATTGCGTTGATACTGGATCTCCACCAACTGGCGCAGAAGAGCGTTACGACGAAATACCGTATCCTTCTGCAAATGAACCATCCCCTTGCCATAGGCTTCCGGGTTGCCCAACCCATAGATACAGGAAACGGATGCAACAATAATCACATCCTTGCGGGACATGAGTGCTGTTGTGGCAGCCAGTCGAAGGCGGTCAATTTCCTCGTTGATCTCGGTTTCTTTCTCGATATACAGGTCATGGCGTGGAACGTAGGCTTCAGGCTGGTAATAATCGTAATAGGAGACAAAATATTCCACGGCATTATTGGGAAAAAATTCACGAAACTCGGCATAAAGCTGGGCCGCCAGGGTCTTGTTGTGCGCCATAATGAGAGCAGGCATTTGCACCTGTTCGATTAAATTGGCAATCGTGTACGTCTTGCCGGTTCCGGTTGCCCCCAGCAGTACCTGATGCTTCATTCCTGATTTCACACCGTCCACGAGCTGGTGAATAGCTTCGGGCTGATCGCCTGTCGGCTGATATGGAGCGTGTAATTCGAATCTCATATTGCCTCCAGGATTTTCAATACATCCTCCTGCCAGGTCGGGTTGCCATTCAGAAGATATCGATAGGCATTTTTTCCAAGGCGGGTGTTATACCCAATCTCACGAAGCTTTCGATTTTCCCTGTCACTGGATGATGGCGGGTAACGAAAGACAATTTGATCCCCTTCAATCGTTACGGAAGCCAAACCGGCTTCCTGTGCCAACAATTTTACCTTAAGCTGGTAAATGAGGTTTTCAACATCTTCCGGAAAAGGCCCAAAACGGTCGACAAATTCATCATGAATTTCCTTAATTTCAGAAATATTACGGATATTTGCCAGACGACGATAAAGTTTCAATCGCAAGGTCTGATCGGGGATATAAGAAGCCGGAATACCCATCGCAAGCGGAAGATCCACATTGACCGGAAGAACCACCTCGCGCTGTTCGATGTGCCGGTCGAGCACCGCCTTCAGATCCTGGTCGGCAAGATCGCGTTTGATCTCTCTGACCGCATGAGCCAAAAGCTGCGTGTACAGATGAAAACCAACCGCCGCAATGTACCCGGATTGTTGACTGCCCAGTAATTCCCCTGCTCCGCGCATTTCCAGATCGCGCATGGCAATGGAGTAGCCTGCACCCAATTGTGTATTCTCGGCGATGGTTTCCAACCTTTCAAGACCTTCCGGGGTGGGCACGCGATTGCGGTGTCTGAAGAAGTAGGCATGGGCTCGCTGTGCGCTGCGTCCCACCCGGCCGCGTAACTGGTAAAGTTGTGCCAGCCCAAAGGTATCACCTCGATCAACGATCAATGTGTTGGCATTCGGTATGTCCAGTCCGCTTTCGATGATCGAAGTGCATAAAAGAACGTCTATTTCCCCTTTTGAAAAACGCCGCATGACAACTTCCAAATCCTTTTCATGCATCTGCCCATGTCCGACATTAATCCTTGCTTCAGGAACAAGCCGGTTCAAATGGCGTTCCATGGCACGAATGGTCCGCACGCGATTATGCACAAAAAAGACCTGGCCGCCGCGTTCCAATTCCCGCATAATCGCCTGGCGTACAAGACGCGGTGAATAGGGCCCTATGTGAGTAATAATCGGTAGACGTTCTTCCGGCGGGGTTTCGATGGTCGAAATATCACGCACACCGGTCAATGCCATATACAAAGTGCGCGGGATGGGAGTTGCCGTGAGGGTAAGAACGTCTATTTCTGTACGCAGCTTCTTGAAATGTTCCTTGTGAGCAACACCAAACCGCTGCTCTTCATCGATGATCAACAGACCAAGGTCCTTGAATACAACATCCTGTTGTATCAGACGGTGTGTGCCGATTACAATATCCACACTGCCGGAAGCGATCCGTTTGATAATTTCATCCTGCTGTCGCTGATTGCGAAAGCGTGACAACATCTCGACTTCAACAGGGAAGGGTTCCAGACGCTGTCGGAAGGTCTCATAATGCTGCTGTGCCAGAACTGTCGTAGGCACCAGTATCGCCACTTGTTTACCGTCCATAACCGCTTTAAAGGCCGCCCGCAAGGCAACCTCGGTTTTCCCATAGCCTACATCGCCGCATAAAAGGCGATCCATGGGGCGCGCCTGTTCCATATCCGATTTAACTGCTTCGATGGCCTTGAGCTGGTCAGGGGTCTCCACGTAAGGGAATGCTTCTTCAAGCTCCGCTTGCCATGTAGAATCCGGGCTAAAGGCATGCCCTTTGGCAACACGCCGCCGGGCGTACAATTCCAGTAATTCCCGGGCAATTTCGGCCACACTATCCCGTACACGGCCTTTTGCTTTTACCCATTCACCGCTGCCAAGACGGGTAAGCGCAGGCTGATCTGCAGACGGCCCAATATAACGGCTCAGCCGGTCAGCCTGATGAACCGGTACAAAGATCTGGTCACCGCCATCATATTCCACCAGTAAAAATTCGCGCTCGTTTTCTTCGATGGTTCGTCGCACCAGACCCTCATATCGACCAATACCATAATCGATATGAACCACCCAATCGCCAGGTTTCAAATCCGCGTACAGGCTTTCAGGTGTCTCAACCCTATGCTTGCGATGCATGCGTGGTTCCGGGCGATCCCAACCGAAGATTTCGCTATCCGTCAATAGATGAACAGAACTTTCATCGGTTCGGGTGTGGATCCAACCCTCGCTCAATGTACCTTCCATAAAGACCGGCGTTTGCTCCAGGACCGATGGATCCAACCCTTCCTCGAAGAGCTCTTTTACCCGTGAAACCTGCCGTGTGACAACAAAGGTCCGCTCACCATTTTGGCAAAGATCTGCCAGGTATTCCTTGAATTGCTTTAAGCGTCCCCCGAATCGGGGACCGGGGCTGTACCGGAAACCCAGCGCGGTTTCTTCCGTCTCTGATGAAAATCCCAGATCAATTTGGTTACGTACTGTAATCGTATCGTTTATTTCAGACCAGGAAAGGTACGGCGTCGGAAAATCTTCAGCCAGGACGCCTTCAGCAATATTATCATTACGAATCTTGATGGATTGAACCTCAACCTCATCGGCCATCGATCGCAGGTTGGCTGCGTCATCCAGCAAGACCAGTGTGCTGGATGGGAGATAATCGATGATGCTTGCACGGGCGGGATGCACCAGCGGGATAAAAAATTCGTCCAGTTCCTGGTTATTCAGATCCAGACCCAATGCCTTGCCAGGAAGAATCTCCCGGGCAGGCGTTACCAGTACGTTCTCCAGTTTGGCTGTCGTGCGTTGGGTGGCCGGATCAAAACTGCGAATGGTCTCCACTTCATCGCCAAAATATTCCAACCGTGTAGGGAATACAGAGCCGGGTGTCCAGACGTCCAATATGCCGCCACGGCGTGAAAACTCCCCCATGTTTACAACAATATCCACCGACTGGTAACCGGTATCCACCCAGGCCCTTTGCAACGTTTCAGGGGCAAGATCAGCGCCGGTTTGAATCACCCGGCTGTTCTTGACAAAATCCCGCCGGGGCAGGGTACGTGTCATCACCGCCCGCACCGGGGTGACAATGATGGCCGGAGTGCGATTTTTCACCGCCGGAATATGGAAACCTGCCAGATAGGTTAGCGTTTGCAGACGATCCCTTCGAACCGGTGAACCCCAGGATGCCTGTTCATAAAACGAAGGCGTGGGTTCAGGGAAATAGTGGATGGGAGCATCCGGTACCCAGGTGTGCAGCTCATCGATGATTTTCAGGCAGCGGTCCGTGCGGTCTGTGATCAGCAGTAAAGGTGTCTTGTAATCGGTGAACAATCCTGCCAACAGATACCAGCGCACAGACCGCGGTAGACCCAGCGCCGATACAGGCATTCCCTTTTGGATCATTCCCCTCAGGTCCTGATATTCCGGAGAATTGATCAGAAGGTCGATCAGGTCATTCAGCATTGTCCGCTACCCCGTTGAATTCGGTCATTGCCCGATTAATCCCATGTTCAATAAAAGTCAAAACTGCAGAACCGGCGCGATACAGGATCGCATCCAGTTCGCTTTGCTCCTGGCTGTTGAAATCCTGCAAAACATAGTCCATGCCTTGCATTCTTCCCGGCGGCCTGCCAATCCCTATACGCAAACGCGGAAATTCTTTTGTACCTAATTTATCGATGATCGATTCCACCCCGTTTTGGCCGCCTGAACTGCCAGCCGATCTTACCCGTATCGTTCCAAACGGTAAATCCATGTCGTCATAGATGACGCAGATGTTTTCCAGCGGCAGCTTGTAATAATGGACATACGAAGCAACCGCCTGTCCTGATAGGTTCATAAAGGTTTGCGGCTTGACAAGGGTGATTTTGTAACCGGCGTACGTTCCACTGCCCCACATGGCTTTGAATTGCACGCGGGTTAACCGAATATCCAGCCGTTTACTGAGCGCATCCACGGTTTTAAAGCCAACATTATGCCGGTTTTCGCGGTACTGCTGGCCGGGGTTACCCAGGCCGAAGATGAGGTAATGATGAGATGAGTCCGTTATGAGCATTTCTGCTTGCGCTTTTTTCCAGGGCAAATTTAACTTAATCATGATCCTTCGATAATTAAGTAATTATTCGTTTCCATCGCAACCTGTAATTTTATCATGAAGGAAAAAAGGGCGCAAATTTCTGGCTGTGCACTGCCTGTCATCCCGAACAACGGAGTGCAGCTCGGAAATTGTCATGGATTAGTGATTTTGCCCGATAAACATTTCAGCCATGCTGACAGCTTTTCATCCTCGCTCATCCTTGTCAATGCCACCACGGGTACAACGGCTTCATCCCAATCGGTAACGGTGACTGTCTTGAGGTTGTGCTCCGGCCAGGACGCCGGTAAAAATCCAATTGCCAGCGGGTCGGCGGATACAGCTTCGATCATGGCAGACACATCCGGGGCAATATTCAGGAACGGTGAAATGCTTTTCAACCCGCCCAGGCTGGTCTCAAATGCCTGCCGGATACCCAGGTGTTCAGGGTAAATCCAGCCATGGATCTCGCCTTCCAGATTTCCATCCATCTCACTCCATTCCTGCACTTTCCCTTCGTAGATAGAGAGAAGCCCGGCTTCGGATAAGTCCTTCAATTGCAACTGCGGGTTTACGACCACTATTATATGATCCTCCCCAATTTGATATGCAGGCAAACCTTGTGGATCTACATCTCCCCAGAACAACATTACGTCCGCCTGGCTGCTTTGAGATTGTAAATCCTGCGTTTCCTCGATGATCACACCGGTATCCCAGGTGCTGTCCAGGCAGGATCCAAAATCATCGACCATCCAGGCCAGTTCTGATGGATAGCTGATCTGCCAAACCGGCTGGGTGGGGATAGGGGTAGCTTCAGGCAGACTGACAGGGCGGCAGGCGGCGAGACATAAAATCACCCCCATCAGACCCGACAGGCAAAGCGCTCTACGGTTCATGCTCCCCCGTTTTGTCCCACCGGCCGGTAATTTGTCAAAAATTCTTCAGCGAATTGAGTGAACGTTCCGGCCATGATGGCCTCCCGTATTCTGTGCATCAATTCAGTGAGCATATACACATTATGAATGGACACCAGCGTGCCAACCAGCGATTCCTTCGCCAGGTAGAGATGACGCAGATACGCCCGGCTGAAGTGACGGCAGGTGTAACACTGACAGCCTTCTTCAATAGGCCGCTGATCACGCGCGTTTTCTACCCTCGTCAGGTTTACCCGTCCTGAAAAAGTCAAAGCCGCTTTATGACGCGCGAGACGGGTCGGTAAAACACAATCAAAAATGTCGATACCGCGCAGCACGCCGTTGACCAGATCTTCCGGTGAACCCACCCCCATCAGATAGCGCGGTTTGTCAGCCGGCAGAATGTCGTTGACCAGGTCAAGCATGGCGAGCATCTCAGGCTTGGTCTCACCCACCGAAAGGCCCCCAATAGCATTGCCCGGAAAATTCAGATCGGCAATGAAACGGGCGGATTTTTCGCGTAAATTTGGATAAATCCCTCCCTGTACAATGCCAAACAAAGCCTGGTCTGAACGTGTTTGCGCCTCCAGCGATCGAATGGCCCAGGCATGGGTGCGTTCAACAGCCTGAGTGTTGTAAGCGGCGTCATAAGGCTCGGCACATTCGTCGAAGGCCATAATGATATCTGCGCCCAGGGCCTCCTGTATTTCAATGGATTTTTCGGGGGTAAAACGGTGATAGGAACCATCCAGATGGCTTCGAAAAGTGACCCCATCTTCATCGATTTTTCTGGACATGGCCAGCGAGAATACCTGAAAGCCGCCCGAATCCGTCAACATGGGGCCATTCCAGCCCATAAAATTGTGCACCGATCCAAAATCACCGATCACTTCAGCACCCGGTCGTAAATAGAGATGGTAGGTATTGGCAAGCACCAGACTGGCGTTAGTTTCATGCAGTTGGGCCGGTGTCATCGCTTTGACGGCTGCCTGTGTGCCCACCGGAGCAAATACCGGCGTGAGGAACTCACCGTGCGGTGTGTTGAAGCAGCCTGCACGCGCCCGTCCATCCACCGCATGAATTTGAAATGAAAAGTTTTCTTTGGGATTATTGTTTGGATTGCTTTGTGATGTCATCGCCGAGAATTATACCCGCATCACACCACACATTGCTGATCCACCCCGATTAGTCTGGTTTTCTGGCCTCAAATTGAAATATTGCCTTAGTTGTGAAATTTACTCACGCTCGAGTAGACAAAATTGCATTTCTGTAAAGCAATTATAATAAAAATAGGATTAAAATCTTTTGTTAGTGGTAGCATCGCAATCATTTTCGGATAATAACATACAGGTTGAATCATATTTTAACGGTTAGGTCTTCTTTATATGATTGCATTCGCTGAATCAAATTGTAATAATATTTCTTTTTCAACTCATCCCAGAGACTGAGAAAAATTACGCTGGTATTTACCATGCTGTTTCTTGACAGAACGGTTAGTCAAATTCAATCCATTTTTAATCAAGATAACGATCAAACAACGCCTTCAGCCAAAACAAAAAAAGATCAATCCGGAGGGAAAATACTGCATCCAGCAAACAATAATGTATTGTTTGCTGCATACGTGCTGATTATGCTCATCATGATTTTCCTTCCAAAAGGTCAAGTCCACGCAGAAGGCAGAACCGTTCGCGTCGGAGTTTACCAGAATAAACCCAAAATATTTCTAAATGAAAAAGGGCAGGCAGATGGTTTCTTCATCGATTTATTGGAAGAGATCGCGCGATTGGAAGATTGGAACCTGACCTACAAACAGTGTGAATGGCAAGTCTGCCTTGCCGCTTTGGAAACAGGTCAAATTGATTTGATGCCTGATATGGCTTATTCATCAGGACGGGATGAAAAATTTGATT
This sequence comes from Chloroflexota bacterium, assembly GCA_021372725.1. Lineage (GTDB taxonomy): Bacteria > Chloroflexota > Anaerolineae > Anaerolineales > Anaerolineaceae > JAJFTV01. The sequence continues at coordinate 46,797 of JAJFTV010000093.1, forward strand.
TCCATCACATCCCCGCAGCAGAGAGTTGGTCACGTGTGTATTCCAATACCCAGGTAAATATCGAACGTATCGATCAGTTGGACGGGAAAATCCTGGCAGTCCTTAACGGATCCATCCAGCAGTCCCAGTTGGAAAGTGTCATGCAGGATTATGGTATCGAATTTTCCATTATCGTCGCTCAATCCTGGGATGAGGTCTTTCAACTGGTTGCCGATGATTTCGCCGACGCAGCATTAACGAACTATTTTTTCGGTGATAACTATTATCAGGATTACGGATTGGTGCGTACACCGGTCGTGGTCAATATAACAACTCTTTACTATACGACCGCAGAGGGTAAAAACCAGGATTTACTTAATGCAATTGACAGTCATCTAGGCATCTGGCGTGATGATCCAAATTCAGTTTATTCTTCATTGATGAATCACTGGCTGGATCAGTCAGCGGCGAGAAAATTGCTAAAAAATCTTAAATGGGTGATCGGCGGAATTGCAGCTCTCTTATGCTTTTCCGTTGGTTGGGTTCTGCTCCTGCACAAGCAGGTAAAGAATAGAACAAGGCATTTGGAAATAGCCAACCAGAAATTGAGCCAAAACGAAGAACTTTATAAATCGATCTCGGCGCTGACTTCTGACTATATGTTTTCATCCAATGTAAACGAAAATGGATTGCTTTCTTTCAATTGGGTTGCCGGTGCATTCGAAGCCATTACCGGATACACGCTGGAAGAATATGAAAGTCATGGTGGTTGGCGGGCAATCTTGCATCCTGATGACCTGGCAGTGGATGACCAGGATATGGACAGACTATATAAAAATCAGCCTGTCAAAACTGAGATTCGGACGATTGCGAAAAATGGTAAAACCAAGTGGTTGCAGGTTTACGCTCACCCCGTCTGGGACATGGAACAAAATAAATTGACCGGTATTTATGGTGCGGTTCAGGAAATTACTCAGCGCAAAATGGCAGAAAACAAACTAAGGGAGGCAAATTCTTTACTCACTATCACCGGTACAGTAGCACGGGTTGGTGGTTGGGAATATGATCTCCAAACGGGAGAACTCAATGGAACTGAGGAAATGTTTCGCATTTATGAGATTGATCCCTCGACTCCTTTGAGCCTGTCCGAAGTGCTCAATTACTTCGCGCCCGAATCCCGCCCCACCATCTCTGAGGCGATACAGAATTGTATCGATCATGGGGACCCCTGGTATTTGGAACTGCCCTTGATTACCGGGAAAGGTCATTTACACTGGGTTAGCGTCCAGGGAACCGCCGAACGGGAAAACGGGAAGATAATTCGTCTGTTTGGGGCTTTTCAGGATATTACAAAATACAAACTTTCAGAAGAAAAAATCCGTCAACAGACTTCCCGCGCCGAAGCATTGGTACATACCGCATCCAATATCAATTCCAAACTGGATCTTAACGCTGTGCTCTCCGCAGTTTGTGAAGAGACAGCCAAAGCTATGATGGTCCCGGCGGTTGCTCTGCACCTGTTTGACGAACTTACCCAAACACTTTCGATTGTTGCCGATTACGGATTGCCGGTAATTTTTCGTGAGAAAAACGTTCCCATGCCGATCAGCTCTTTTCCACCCGACATGTCACCAGCCTTGGATGTTCCGATCATATTGGATGATGTTCAAGCTATTTCCGATATACCAAACGCTGACCTGATTCAATTATTTGACTTCCGCACGATTGTCTTTATCAAGATTAAGAGTAAAGAAACATACATTGGTTCATTATCTCTATTCTCCATTGGTAATATTCGTCAGTTCAGTGCGGACGAACTCGCACTACTGGAAGGGTTGAGCAACCAGGCAGCCCAGGCGATCAGTAACGCACATCTTTATGAAAATACAGAGCGCCAATTAAGAAATATCGAAGCACTCCATACGATCGACACCGCCATAGCAAACAGCATGGACATCCGACTGACATTAAAGGTTGTGGCTGAAGAAACGATCAGGCAGATGGGTGTAGATGCAATTAATTTCTTATTATATAAACCTGCCAGCAACCGATTGGAAAGCAGTATTAATCAGGGCTTTCGTACAACAGCAATGAAGAACGTAACCCTTCGGATAGGGGAGGGATTAGCTGGTCAGGTTGCATCCGACTGGCAGCGAATCTTCATTCCAGATATTTCTGCCTATCATAATGATTTCCCCAGCATGCCGGTGTTCAAAGGAGAAGATTTTGTATCGTACTGTGGTTTGCCGCTTCGTGCAAAAGGACAATTCATCGGGGTTATGGAGATATTCAACCGAACACGTTTGAATCCAGATCAGGAATGGTTCAACTTCCTGGAAACATTGGCTGGTCAGGCAGCAATCGCCATTGATGGTATCAAGGCCTTCGAGGAAATTCAAATTTCCAATACAAAACTCATCCTGGCTTATGATGCCACAATCGAGGGCTGGTCTCGAGCAATGGATATGCGGGACAAGGAAACGGAAGGTCATACGCAGCGTGTTGCACAACTGACCATACAACTCGCAAGAAAAATGGGAATCACTGAGGACCAGATTGTCCATATCAAGCGCGGTGCTTTATTACACGATATCGGCAAATTAGGCATTCCCGATCAGATTCTGCTAAAAACAGACAATCTTACGGAAAAACAGTGGGTTATAATGCGCAAGCATCCACAGTATGCCTTCGATATGCTTTCATCCATTGATTACTTGCGACCTGCGCTGGATATCCCGTATTGCCACCACGAGAAATGGGATGGAACCGGTTATCCACGCGGATTGAAAGGCTTGCAGATTCCCCTGGCGGCACGCATTTTTTCCATCATCGATGTATGGGATGCGCTTACCTCAAACCGGCCATATCGACCGGCCTGGGAGCAGTCCCGGGCACTTGAATATATCGAGCAACAGTCCGGATCACATTTCGATCCGCAGGTTGTCTCCGCTTTCCTGAGTGTGATGAGTGAAATGAATAATTCCCATACCGATGAATAATTTTAATCCGCGAACATCTCCATCCTTTTTTACAAAGAAGTTGCCGGCATTAACAGGGTGACGACCTCTATAGATACATACCCTGTATATTTTTTAGAAGAGAAGCCGACCTTACAAGAACAAGCATAGCATCTGACGCCAATATCCTGCTCCAAACCGGCAATCCTGCCAATTCACTGCGGTATAATGGTATCCTGTTGGTTGAAACGCCTGACACAGGGCTCTTTCTTCATGAACAGTATCGATTCGTGCATCGCATATCATAAACACAGGTATGGTTAATCAATGGATGAAAATCAGCCCGTAACGGCAGGGAATAGCAAACCTGATCGAACTCAGCCACATTCTTTCACCCCTAAAAAAATTGAAAAGAAATGGCAAACCCAGCCTGAGATTACACCTGAAGCCGCTGCAGCCCTGGGAAATTATCCACAAGGTTTCAGGCAATTGTTGTTCAACCGCGGCATCCTGACAGCCGAAAAAGCTGAGATTTATCTCGAAAAAGAAGGTTCGCTTTATGACCCTTTCCTGCTGGATGGAATGGAAACCGCTGTTCAAAGGATCATCAAGGCGTTGGATCACGGCGAAGCCATCGCCGTTTACGGTGATTACGACGTGGACGGAATATCCGGCACTGCGCTGTTGGTTTCAGTCTTGACCTGTTTGGGTGCAAATGCCCAGGCATACATCCCCAACCGTTTTGACGAGGGTTACGGTGTGAATACCCAGGCATTAATAGAACTCGCCGCGCAAGGTGTGAGCCTGGTGATCACTGTGGACTGTGGTATTCGCTCGGTGTCGGAAATCATTACCGCCAATGAACTGGGACTGGATATCATCTTGAGTGATCATCATTACCCCGGCGGCCCTCTGCCGCCGGCACTGGCCGTGATCAACCCCAAAAAACCTGCCGATGCCTACCCCAATAAAGACCTTTCCGGCGCAGGCGTGGCCTACAAAATCGCGCAAGCTCTCGCCGGCAGAATTTCAACACCCATAATCGACGTCAACGATTACATCGATCTGGTGGCACTGGGAACTGTTGCAGATATCGTCCCCTTGATGGATGAAAACAGGGCTCTCGTCAAGGCAGGTATCAAAAAAATACGCGAAGGCACAAATATCGGATTACGGGCTCTGGCCGGAGCGGCGAGGGTTGATGTTTCCTCCATAAAATCCAGGGACATCGGGTTTATGCTTGCACCCCGATTAAACGCCGCCGGCAGGATTGATTCGGCCAGAATCGCTTTTGATCTGTTGATGACTCAGGATCCGATCGAGGCAGGCGAGTTGGCGTGCAAGTTGGATGATCTTAACCGCCAGCGGCAGAACATGGTCATTTCTATGGCGGATTTGGCACGGCAGGAAATAAACGGATCTTCACAGAAAAATATTCTGATTTCATTCCGCCCCGAATATGCCCAGGGCGTAGTAGGCCTGGTTGCATCCCGTCTGACGGATGACTTTTACCGGCCTTCGGTGATTGGCCAGATCAAAGGAGATGTAGCGGTTGCATCCTGCCGAAGTATCCCCGAGTTTCATATTACACGCCACCTTGACATGTGTGCGGATCTATTCGAAAGGCATGGTGGCCATGAGATGGCAGCCGGTTTCACGATCAAGACTGAACGGATCGAGGAATTGAAGCTGCGCCTGGGTGCCCTTTCAGACGAAGCGTTGACCGGAAAGGATATTGTTCCCAACTTGCGGGCAGATTATGACATTCCCCTCAGAAAAATTCCGGCCAATATCCTTGAATCTATCACCCTCATTGAACCCACCGGCCAGAACAATCCGGAGGTGGTGTTTATTTCCAGAAATGTACAGGTGGTCTGGAAAAAACGCGTCGGCACAGATGGAACTCACCTATCGCTGACGGTAAAGGACGGCAACCGCATCTATCAGGCGATCGCCTTCCGCAGAGGAGAAATGATGGGTGATCTGCCCGATTACGTCGATCTAATCTATACCCTGATGCGAAATGAATACAACGGTTTGATCTCAACCCAGTTGAATGTAATAGATATCAAACCGGCCGGTGGAATCTAAAAGAGAGTTACTTCTGTCTATTCCTTCCAAAACTGAACCGCACTGCCATTTTGGAGGATATTTGTATTTCATTTCAATCTACAAACCGATATTTGATCAATGTCCACACCGCCTCGAAAGCATCTTTCATGCGGATCTTTTTTCCTTCTGAATATTCGCGGGGATTGAACCGAATCGGAACCTCATAAATATGGATTTTCCTTTTCAGGATTTTTGCCGTAAATTCGGGTTCGAAATCAAACCGCCTTGATCGGAGCGGAATATCTTTGACGATATCCCTGCTGAAAACCTTGTAACCGGTTTCCATATCGCTCAAGATGTTATTGTAGAGAATGTTTGTCATGAATGTCAGCAACTTGTTGGCCACCATATTCCAGAAGTACAGTGAACGGCGTGCACCTCCCAGGAAACGCGAGCCATAAACCACTTTAGTCAGTCCTTCTTCGATAGGGCGTAACAGATCTGGGTAATCTCGCGGATCATATTCAAGATCTGCGTCCTGAATGATGATCACATCTCCTTTGGCGTTCTGGATGCCGGTTCGAACGGCAGCTCCTTTGCCCATATTTTTCTCGTGTAAAATGACCCGAATCTGGTCATCATGCAGGTTTTGCAACAGTTCCCGCGTGCCATCCGTCGATCCGTCGTCAACAACAACGATTTCCTGCGGGATTCCGGTTTGCTGGACACGTTGGAGAATAGTCTGGATGGTATCAATCTCATTGTATGCTGGCATGACCACGGTGACATTCATGGGACGAATTATATGGTAAGCTCCGCTGCCTGACAAGGTTTACGTTACCTCAAAGGGATAGCATGCTATAATTCATTGACGGGTGAAATTGTCACCACGCCGGTATAAATGTTATTTGTGAGGAGAACCTATGCCCTTGTCCGAAGAAACCGTTCGGGAAAATACTCCTTTTATTCCTCCGCAAATTCAAACGATCGAACAAACCGGGTTATCCATGCTCTGGTTGGAGGATCTTGTATTAAAGGTCATGTACTTTAGCGGGTATTTGTCCGGTTTTCGGATTGCAGAACTGATCACTCTGCCCTTTGCCGGGGTAGTAGAGGTGATTTGTGATGCTTTGAAGAAGGAGAAGCTAATCGAAGTTCGTTCATCGGTCTTCCAAAGCGGTATCGGAGAAGGTTCGTATCAATTTGGTCTCACAGCCGCCGGGATAGCGCGGGCGCGCGAGGCGTTGGACCGGTGTCAATATGCCGGCCCGGCACCTGTTCCGCTTCAGTATTATTACGATGCATGTCTGAAACAGGCGCGCGGACGGGTACACGTAACACAAAAGGTGATGCACAAGGTGATGGGGCATCTTGTTTTACCTGAAAAAACCATTCATAAACTGGGGCCGGCCATTAATTCAGGCACTTCTATTTTTATTTTCGGCCCGCCAGGCAATGGAAAAACCAGCGTTGCAAGGGCACTCGGTGACTTGTACAGCTATCAGGAAATTTTTGTACCGTTTGCATTATATGTCGATGGACAGATCATAAAATATTTTGACTCGGTTAACCATGTGCTTGTAGATGGTGAAGACTTGAACAATCGCAGTCCTTCCAGCCTGAATTACGACCCACGCTGGGTGCACATCAAACGACCTTTTATCATGGTAGGCGGGGAGCTCAGCCTGGCAGGGTTGGATCTGGTTTTTGACAGCACCCTCAAATATTATGAAGCCCCTTTTCAGCTAAAGGCAAACGGCGGTGTCTTGCTTGTTGATGATTTTGGCCGGCAGCATATCCATCCACGGGATTTGCTCAACCGCTGGATTGTACCGCTTGAAAATCGGATCGATTTCCTGTCGCTGCATACGGGCAGAAAAATTGAACTGCCCTTTGACGTGCTGGTAATCTTTTCAACGAATCTTCCTCCCATGGACCTCGTTGACGAGGCTTTTCTTCGCAGGCTGCGCCATAAAATAGAAATCGGTGACCCCAGTTATGAAGAGTATCGCGAGATTTTCAAAAGAGTATGCGCCAGTAAAAATATCCCCTACGACGACCAGGCTCTGGCTTACCTGCTGCAAGAGTGGTACATTCGCAAAAACCGAAATCTGCGCTCCAATCAACCGCGTGACCTGATCGATCAGGTGATCGATATCTGCAATTATTTTGCAATTGAACCCAAATTGACCCCGGAGATAATCGACCGCGCTGCAGAAGCCTATTTTGTTGATCTATGAACAAACTCGAAAACCTTGCCCAACCTGCTATTTTCGGCCATCGCGGTGCTTCCGGTTATGCACCTGAGAATACCATGGCTGCTTTTGAGCTTGCCATCCGGCAAGGTGCTGATGGTATCGAATTTGATGTAAAACTGTCTTCAGATGGCCATGTGGTGATCATTCATGACCCCAGTGTGGATCGGACGACAAATGGAACCGGTTGGGTCAAAAACTTGACGTTAAAAGAACTCAAAGCGTTGGATGCCGGGAGTTCATTTTCAAGTCGGTTTGCCGGGGAACCAATACCCGGCCTGGCAGAACTGTTTGAACATCTGCGTGACCAGATTTATTTCAACATCGAGTTGACCAATTACACTACCCAAAACGATGCACTTCCTGAAAAAACCGCTGAGCTGGTTCTGCAATATCATTTGCAGGACAATATTATCTTTTCGTCTTTTAGTAAGAAGACTCTCACACGCATCAAAGCCTTGCTGCCACAGGTTCCTGTGGCCATGCTGGCCTCCAGGGGTCTTTTGGGAATTGTCAATCGTTCTGTCATTGGAAGAAATGTGGCTCCCGATGCGCTGCATCCACATTATACCGATGTCACTCCAGCGCTGATGAGACACCAAAAAGAAATTGGCAGGAAAGTGAATGTGTGGACAGTCAACGACGAATCAGCTATGCGCAGAATGATCGATTATGGAGTGAATGGTATCATCACCAATGACCCGAAATTGGCACAGCATATTAGAGAAACTGGATGAAGAAATTCTTTTCCATTTTTCTGTTACTTATCACTCTGCCTGGTCTGACCGGTATTTTCAACCCGGGCTATTCGCCAGTTTTTGCGCAGGTAAATCCACAAAATGCGACCATTACACAAAAAGTCGAAGATATGTTTGCTTCAATGACCCCCGCTGAACGGGTGGGCCAGTTATTCCTGGTCAGCTTTCAAGGGACCAACGTAAACCAGGATACAAATATTTATAATCTTATCCACAATTATCATATTGGCGGCGTTATTTTAATGTCAGCCAACGATAATTTTACTGGATCGCCCACCACCACCGAGGATGCCTTTTCATTAATAAAAGATCTGCAAATGATCAGTTGGGTCGATCCTGAAAATCAGGGCACATCGCCATCAGACACTGGTGAAAATAACTATATCCCCCTCTTTATTGCGCTTTCCCAGGAAGGCGACGGCTACCCCAATGATCAGATATTGAGCGGGTTGACAGCTTTACCTAATCAGATGGCAATCGGAGCCACCTGGTCACCCGAACTGGCGACCAGCACCGGTGAAATACTCGGCAGCGAGCTTTCTGCGCTTGGGGTTAATATGCTGTTTGGCCCCTCACTGGATGTACTCGATTTGGCTTATTCAGAAGGGAATAAAGCCCTGGGTACACGCTCCTTCGGTGAGAATCCGTATTGGGTAGGGAAACTCGGCGAAGCATATATTGAAGGGGTTCACAGCGGGAGTGACAATAAACTTTTAGTCATCGCCACTCATTTTCCTGGTCAAGGCAGCTCAGACCGGGATCCCACCCAGGAAATCGCAACCGTCAGAAAATCTTATGATGCCCTTCTCAGCAGCGACCTTGCACCCTTTTTCTCGGTGACCGGCCAGGCTTCCAGTACAGGCAGTACCACTGACGGGCTTCTGGCGGGTCATTTGCGATATGAAAGTCTGCAGGGCAGTATCCGTAGCACAACCCGCCCATTCAGCCTGGATAGTACTGCTCTGGAGCAGGTACTTGCGTTACCCGCCCTCTCTGACTGGCGTCAAAACGGGGGCATTCTCGTCAGTGATAATTTGGGCAGCGCCGCCATCCGCCATTTTTATGATCCCAACAATACTTCCTTTGATGCCAGGCAGGTTGCCCGAAATGCCATCATCTCGGGCATGGATTTGCTCTATCTGGATGATTTTGTCGCTACCGGCGATATAGACCAGACAACAACCATCATCCGCACACTTGAATTCTTTGTCCAAAAGTATATGGAAGATGAAGCCTTTGCACAGCGTGTCGATACCTCTGTTAAACGTATTTTGACAAAGAAGTTTTCCTTATATCCCGAGTTCGATCCAACGACTGTCATCCCGGATGAAGCAAATTTGGTTAACCTGGGGAAATCCAGTGCAGTCACATTCGAAGTCGCACAACGCAGTGTCACTCTTTTACACCCACAGCCTGCAGATTATGCAAATACCATACCTTCCGCCCCCGGTTTGAGCGACCGGACTGTTTTCTTCACGGATTATCAGTTATATAAACAATGTTCATCCTGCGCAGAAATCGAAATGATCCCCTCGGATGCTTTGCGTAAATCTGTCATCAAGTTATACGGCCCGGATGCAAGTGGGGATACTGCACAATACCTGCTATCTACATTTTCTTTCAATGACCTGCTTAGCATGTTAAACGGGGAAGAAGAAGGGCAGATCGTCGAAGATGAATTGCGGGCCGCCGATTGGGTGGTGTTTGCCTTCATGGATATGAACCCTGATCGTCCTGCATCCATGGCATTGAAACAATTGCTCGACAAGCGGTCTGATTTGCTGGCCAACAAGTATTCGATCGCTTTCGCATTCAATGCGCCCTACTATCTGGATGCAACCGAAATTGCCAAGCTTTCAGCGTATTATGCCGTGTACAGCAAAATCCCGTCCTTTACAGAAATCGCTGCCCGTGTGCTTTTCCAGGAAATTGCGCCTTCTGGAAATCTTCCCATTTCACTTCCCGCCACCGGGTATGATCTGGATTACGCCACATCACCCATTCCAACACAGAATATCAACCTGTCACTCGATACATCATCACTTCCAGATAACGCAGGGGCTTCAGTCGAACCGGCATTTGAAGGCACCGGCCAACCGCCGACTGTTTCATTCCGGACCGGTGATACCATTCCGCTCACCACCGGCCAAATCTTCGACCGGAATCATAACCCCGTTCCCGACGGAACAGTGGTCACGTTTGCTTTTGCCCTGGATGGAGAGACTGATTTTGTTCAAACGTTATCATCCACTACCATTGACGGAATTGCCAAAGCTGAATTCTTAATCCCCGGCGAAGGACGGCTCGAGATCAGCGCATCCAGCGGTGAGGCGGTTAATTCAAACAAACTGATCCTCAACATACAAAAAGGTGAAGCGGCAGTCATAACGATAATCGTTCCAACCCCAATGCCCACCCGAACTCCCTCACCTTCTCCTACAATTCCTACAGTAACACCCTCGCCAACAATTGAGGCAATTGTCGAACCAGTTAAATCTGATACTCCCAATGGAGTGGACTGGTTGCTTACCATGGTTCTGATATGGGGAGTATCGTTTGGAATCTATTCCTTTGGAAAAAGGCGTGTCAGTTTGCGCTGGGCAGTTCGTTGGGCTCTCCTGGCTGCATTTGGAGGAATGTGTGCTTACATCGATATCACTCTAGGGCTCGGTGGCGCCAAACAGATTCTTAAGCTCGGTAAACCCGGCGGGATCATTCTCCCGACAATACTGGGTATAGGGGCAGGATGGCTGATAGGCTGGTTATGGTATCGTAATTTTTCAAAACGGTCTAAAAAGACTTACCCCATCAACACAGTTTGATCTATATCAAGCCTGGGCGAATTGCATCAACGGATAATTGTCAGTAATAGTGTGATAAAAATCATAAGACCGGAGGAGACCAATAACACCAGGTCATGCCCGGTTCTAAAAATGTCCCAAACTGTACCTTTCGACTGGACATTTTGTAAAATGACAGGTTGATTTCCCAGCAACATTTTTCTAAATTCTTCTGCTGTTGCAGGCCGATTATCAGGGTGCAGGTTCATTGCATTGAGGATTGCCCGTTCAGTGCGTACACTGATTTCAGGATTAATCTGGCGGGGCGGTATCAGGCTTAACGGATCCAGAAATCTCTCGCGAGCATCCGCAGGAGCTTCATTGGTTAATAAATGATAAAGGGTCGCCCCGAACGAAAAAATATCACTCCGGACGCCGGTATGGCCCATATCCCCGCCGTATTGTTCCAGCGGAGTATAGATTGCTGTTCCCTGCCCCTGCAATACCGTAATGGTCACCTCCCCTTTGGCAAGCAACTTCACCAGGCCGAAATCAACCAGTTTGAGTAAACCGCTGGGGGTTAGTTTCAGATTACTAGGTTTGATATCACGATGCAAAACTGGTGGATCCTGGGTATGCAGGTAAGTCAATGCATTGGCAATTTGATTGGCCCAATTCAGAACATCTTCTTCAGAAATAAAGCGGTTATTTTGACGAGCTTCAATCATGATTGCTCTCAGATCATTGCCCGGTACATAATCCATCACCAGATAATCCAGGTTGTCGATAGAAAAGAAATCCGAGACTTTAGGAAGGTTGGGATGATCCAGTCTTGCCAGAACAGTAGCTTCGCGAAGGAATTGATCCCTTACTTCTTTCAGCAGTTCTGGATCAAGAGATAAATCATGGGCAACTTCTTTTACCGCACACTGCCGGCCCTGAAGGCGCAAGTCATGGGCCAGGTAGATATTTCCCATACCACCTTGTCCGATGATCCGCTCCAACTGATATCGTTCACGTAGAACTTCCCCCGCTTTTAAGGGTGCCGGCATCCGATTTTCCTCTCTCCTCACACCAGTTTTTCCGGAATTGATTGGCGTAATCTCCGAAAAACTGTTAACAATAATCCAGTTATCTGCTATATTATAATCGTTGGTAAGGATAAGATGATTAAATCTGTATTTGAGCTTGTTTGGAGTAGCAGGTATAGATGGATGAAATTCCTTTAATTATCGGCCAAACAGGTCCATTCAACGGGCATCGTTGGGAGATCAAGGATTCCATTACCATCGGCCGTGATGCCGATTGTGATATCGTGATTGCAGACCGGCAAATTTCTCGTTATCACGCCCGATTTACGAACAACAAAGGGGCTGTCATCCTGGAAGATCTGGCCAGCAAGAATGGCACTTTTTGCAATGGCAAACAGGTTGATGGTCAGATTCTGCTCAAAGACGGTGATTTGATACAGATAGCCATGATCCAACACTTTGTATTCCTCAGCTCTGATGCCACCCTGCCGTTGGAAATGGATGTTAGTGCCTCACCAAAATTGAAACGGGGATTAACGCTGGAAAAAAAGTCGCACAGGGTGTGGATCGACCAATTGGAAGTCATACCGCCCCTGTCACTCCCGCAGTTTAAGCTTTTGGAAATGTTAGTGGATCAGGAGGGCAAAGTGGTTACCAGACAGGATCTGATCAGCAATATTTGGGAAGGCGAAGATGCTGTGGGGATCACAGAGCAGGCGTTGGATGCCCTGGTTAGACGTTTGCGGGACCGCTTGATAGAAGTCGATCCCGATCATTCCTATATAACAACAGTCAGAGGCCACGGCCTCCGACTGGATAATCCCGAATAAAACATCAGGGTTTCTTAATTCTTCATGTTCATTCGCATGGAATGTTTGAGAACGATCCGGTAGATCTGTTTCAGCCGGTCGACGAGTTCTTTTGCCTGTCCTTGCTGTTCGCTCTGCATGGTAACGTTATTTAGCATCTGTACGAATTCCGGTGTGATCTCATCTGCATGTTGATCGATAAAATTCTGTAGAGCAGCATCACCATCCACTGACAACATCTCCTCAATCAACTGGATTTCCGGAGGCGCCGATTCTTCCTCGATTACCCGGGCTACCTTTTGCAGCTTTTCCATCCTGCTTAAATCGTTGGTTCTTTCGGCCAACTCCATTTCAGACCTGACAACTTCGATAAAATAATCCGTCACCTGATCAAGCCGGTTATGTAATTCACCTTCGATATCCGCGGCATTGAGAATTTCCGAGAGTAATTTTCGGGCGCGTTCCATCTCGGCCTGGATGGACTGGTCGATTTCATGGGTCATATTCAAGACTTTTTCCCTGATACCAGACAGCCTTTGTTGTTCTTCTCCACTGCTTTCATTGATCCTGGTGGTAAGGAGTTCAAAGAAGGTATAATCCAATCCCTGTCTGGCAAGGCTGACAAGCATGGCAAGCCGCGTCTCCGTTGGTGCGGTTGTTATAAGATCGAGCAGCTTTTCACGTGTCAATCCTTCTTTGCTGGCTTCCTGAAGTGATTTGATGGCAGCATCAATTTCGCGCGTTTTCTCTTCTATTTCTTTCCCGGTGGTTGTATTTTCGACCAGTGTTTTTTGTACATCAGCCAGTTTTTTGGCACCTTGCTGATCACCTTGAGACATGGTAATCTGAATCAGCCTGGAAAGCAATTGAAATAATTCTTCATCCACATCCGACTCATTCTCCTTAATGATCTCGAGGCGGGCATTTTCATCTGCTAAAACAAGACGTTCTAACAAACGGGCTTTTCTTTGCTGGGCATCCAGCATTTCTTTTGTAATCCCATCGCCTTCCAGAATCTTTTCGATCATGGTTTGAAAGGTAAACATCGTTTGCGGTTTGAACAGATAGCCCTTTCTCTTTTCGTTTGGCAGTTTGTCCAGTACCCTTTTAATCAATGGGCCGATCATTTTTTCCTGTTCATTGACCGGGATTCCCATGTCAGGCGGGAAAAAGGTGAATAAAAATTCCTTGTCCGGGTCGTGGTACACGATCGGGGTACTGACATTCCCTTCGTAACCACAATTGGGACAGTGGATAATGTTGGCAGTCCCGCTCAGCAACTTCTGCTTGGCTCGGGGATCTGTATTCATATCAAAAAGCTGTTCAATATCTGCTATGACTGGTTGACGACAGCGCGGGCATTTGGTTTGAGTCTTAGGCATTCTTTCCTCAACTATGAGAGAATTTCAAATAATGAATGGATTATACCATTTGGAAAGCGATGTTCGGTTACTGTTCATCTGTTTCCGGCAGCGGAAGCGAGAAACAGATCCTTCCCCCTTTTTCGACATTCGAATCTACCCATATCCGGCCGTGATGAGCGTTGATGATCGTACGCGTGAGGTACAATCCAAGCCCGGCGCCTTTGGTATTACGGGCAGTATCCGGGGCACGGTAGAATCTCTCGAATATGTAAGGGATATCCTGGGGGTTGATTCCCTCCCCTTCATCGCTGACACAGATGATAACAGACTCACTGCTGACATGACCCTCTACACGAATTTGTCCGCCAGGTGAATATTTAATGGCGTTGGAAATCAGGTTTGAAAAAACCTGTTCCATGCGGATCTCATCTGCATAGATAACTGGAAACTCAGCCGGAAAATCAACAATGATCTCATGATTTTTGGATTGGGTTCTGAAACGATCGGCGATCCGCCTCGCCACATCCGAAAGAAACAGGTCAGTTTGATTCAGCGCGACACCGTCCGCCTGAAGGCGCGAGGCATCCAGCAAGTTTTGGATTAACTCAGTCAGCCGGTCGGTTTCTTCTTCAATCACTTTCAGACTGTCCTGAATTATCGCATCATCCCAGTCCACATCCTCCCTGCGTAGTGTACTGGCATAACCTTTGATAAGAGCCACCGGGGTTTTAAGTTCATGGCTGATGATAGAGATGAAGGTACTTTTCAACTCTTCTGCCTGCCGGAACCGTGTGATATCCCGCACGGAAGCAATCATGTTGAGCAAGTGGCCCTCCGCCGAATGGAGCGGGGAGTAGGTAATGCCTACCGGCAACGACGGCTGTTCTGAACCGGTGATCAGCAGGTCACCCTCAACATATAAATACACATTGTGATCCAATGGCCACCCTCCGGCCACTGCTTTCTCCAACGTCATTTCCTTGGGTGGTGAAGCCCACCGAATGATTTCTTCATGTGGCTTGTTAATGAGGTCGGGGGGTTGTTTGCCGATCATCCGTATAAAAGCGCGATTGCACCTTTCCACCCGCAAATCATTGGAGATGATGAGAATCCCGTCGGCGACAGAGTCCAGCAAGGCATCAGTGCGGCTTTTTTCAAGATTTATTTGTTGGTAAAGCAGCGCATTTTGAATGGCGATTGCTGCCTGATCGGCATAGCTGCTCAGCAGTGCGCGGTCATTATTGGAAAAAACACCCGGATAACCCCGAAAAATAAAGATGACCCCTACTACATGCCTGCGAACAACCAATGGAAGCCCTACACCGGTTAACAAACCCAGGCTGGCCACACGGGTAAGGTCCTGGAGCAACCGATTGATTTCGGGCAACGCGAAGTGTTCCGGATCCCTGGGGTCTGAAGATACCTCTGCCAGAATACGTTCAATGTATTTTAACATGGGAGCAGGGAGGTCTTGTGAGGCTTTCACGCGCCATTCACCTGCCCCCGAACGCATGGCGATCAAACCGGCTTTTCCGGCAAGCATCTCAATGGACACTTTTAGAATATGCTCGAGCAGTTTATCGAGATCTAATTCCTGTGTGATGGCACGGGTTATCTCTAATAAATAATCTCGCTGTCGGACACGAAAATCTGGTAGC
Organism: Chloroflexota bacterium; assembly: GCA_021372725.1. GTDB lineage: Bacteria > Chloroflexota > Anaerolineae > Anaerolineales > Anaerolineaceae > JAJFTV01. Next base: position 62,440 of record JAJFTV010000093.1, read on the forward strand.
ATTTTTACCGGTTTACCAAATTTACTGGAACGATTCTTCTTTAAGCACGTCCAGGCATGCCTAAACGTGCCCGTCAAGAGCAAGATCGGTCACATAATCCAAAATCATCAGGCTCTCTTCCATTTCAGCTTGTGAAGTGCTGAGCGGTGGTGCCAGTCGGATGGTACTTTCACCGCAGCCAAGCAGAAGCAACCCATGCTCAAAGGCAAGTTCGACAATACGATCGCGCATGTTCTTGTCGGGCTCGTGGGTCTCAGGATCTACAACGTAGTCGATGCCGATCATCAAGCCCTTGCCGCGCACCTCACCTATACATGGATGGGATTGCTTGCTTTCATTGAGCCAGTTCATGGTATATTGGCCGACCTTGGTCGCATTTTCCATGTACCCGTTTTCGATCAGGTCAAGGGTGGCCAAAGATGCTGCACAGGCTAATGGATTTCCGCCATAGGTATTCCCGTGGGTGCCCTTTTCCCACTCGGTGATACTCTTTCTGGCTGCCATAATCCCTAAAGGTACACCTGAGGCGATACCCTTGGCAATCGTGATGATGTCCGGTTCCACACCAAAGTGCTCAATGGCCCACCATTTACCGGTCCGTCCAACACCGGACTGAACCTCATCAGCGATCAAGAGGATGCCATATTTGTCGCATATTTTCCGTAAACCAGGGAAAAAGTCATCAGGTGGGACAATGTAACCGCCTTCGCCCTGAATAGGTTCAACAATAATCCCTGCCACGTCATTGGCGGGAGCAATTCGATGGAAAATTTCATCTTCAATATAATTCAAAACGGTTTGCCCGTAAGAGACACCTGGTTTGCAATGGAGGATTGGCCTGTATGGATCCGGATACGGAACGTGTGTGACACCGCTCATTAAGGGGAAAAAACCCTCGCGGTAAACAGCTTTACTGGCGGTAAAGGCCAGGGCTCCCATCGTACGGCCATGAAAACCACCCAGGAAGCCAATAAATTGTGAACGGCCAGTATAATTTTTTGCCAACTTAATGGCAGATTCAACACTTTCCGCACCTGAGTTGCACATGAACGAAACGGCTGGTTCGGAAAATGGGGAGATCTCATCAATTTTTTCTCCCAATTTGACCCAATTCTCATGGTAAAAATCAGAAGAAATGTGAATGAATTTTTCTGCTTGATCTTGTATTGCTTTGACTACTTTTGGATTGCTGTGTCCTGTGGAGACGACGGCAATACCCGCCGCCATGTCCAGGAACCGGTTGCCATCCACATCCCATACTTCTGTCCCTTTACCGTGATCCATGACAAAGGGATAACCGCGGGGATAGGAAGGGGATATCGCCTGGTGATCCCGCTCTACAATTGCTTTGGCTTTTGGCCCAGGAAGAGGTAACTTTAACGGTTTCATATATTACTCCTTGAATGGAAATTTACTACACTGCCTCTTTACTAATGAAGAGAGCTATTCATGAATTATACCATTACGGCCACCCGGACAATACTGTCAAACATCCTGAGGGTCACATTAGAAAAAGCATGGTGATCACCTGGAATGTTGGATGGTAAACCTGCACAAATACTGTCACCCCTGCAAATTATCCGTGGTGATCCTCTGGCTGTTCCCGCCAGCCAGTACAATGTGCTGGTTTCCCCCTCTTCGCAGCCACCATCACACCTCTTTTCACATCGTTGACGCTAATTTATTTAACTGCTATGATTGATGTAAGATGGCAAAGCGCAGGGCATCATGGTCGAATAAAATATCCAGGAAAATCAGCAGTGAATTGCGCTGGTTACTGCCAGGTATTGGGGTAAAGCGTTGGATACTGGCTATCCTGGTAGGCGTAACACTTCTGGCTGTCGGCCTGGCTTATTTTCTTCTTGATATATACAGAACGGCTCCTGATACCTGGTGGCTTCCGGCTCTTTCGGCGGTCGCTCTGCGTTTTCTTGACAGGCCTTTGCGTGTTTTGATATATGGCGGCATTGGGGCGGGGTTTATTATCTGGGGTTTCTGGGGGTTGAACCGTGTCCTGCTAAAACCGTTTGTAAAACCCGGCAGTCATGTGCTGGAGACAGTAACCGCTTATCGCCGCAGGGAACGCGGGCCGCGTATCGTGGTGATTGGCGGTGGCACAGGCCTTTCCACACTGCTGCGGGGTCTTAAAAATCACACCAACAACATCACAGCCATTGTGACAGTTGCCGATGATGGAGGTTCCTCCGGTGAGTTGAGAAAATCCATCGGGATTCTCCCGCCTGGCGATATTCGCAGTTGTCTGACAGCGTTATCCGATGATGAAGAGTTGCTGTCGCAAGTATTTCAATACCGTTTTGGCGCCGGAGCCGGTTTGAATGGCCACTCATTTGGAAATTTGTTTATCACTGCCCTGACCGACATCACCGGCAGTTTCGAGGAAGCTGTGGCTGAATCTGGGCGTGTCCTTGCCACCCGCGGCAGAGTTCTACCCGCCACCCTACATGATGTGAGATTGGCGGCCGACATCGATGAGCAAAACGGTCAAAAACAGATACACGTAAAAGGCGAAAGCCAGATCCCGAGAGCTCATGGCCAAATCAGGCGCGTCTGGCTGGAACCCAACAACCCTTTGGCATTCCCACCTGCCATACAATCCATCCTGGCTGCCGACCTGATTTTGGTCGGTCCGGGAAGTCTGTACACCAGCATCCTTCCCAACCTGCTGGTTCCAGATCTGGCAGAGGCGGTTCAAATGAGCCGGGCCTTGAAATTTTATATCTGCAATGTTGCCACTCAGTCCGGCGAAACAGAGGGATTTTCGGCTCTCAAGCATGTAAAAACACTGGAAAATCACATCGGGGAGAATATTTTCAACCTGATCTTGTGCAACGATAATACCGTACCCACGCTACCTGAAGATACGCTTTGGGTGGAAGCGGACGAAGAGCTAAAAAGTCAATATGCTGTCTACACTTCAGACCTGATTGACCCTCAAGTTCCATGGCGCCATCACTCCGGAAAGCTGGCGCAGGTCATCATGGACCTGTACTATGAAAGAACCGGCCCGCTCACTTATAAGGAAACTGTAGAAACAAACAGTTATAATTAATCACAAATTTTGCGCGGAGGCAAGAAATGACGGTAAAAGTAGGTATAAACGGTTTCGGCCGCATTGGCCGGCAAGTCTTGAAAGCCATCATCGAACGAACTGACGGACAGTTGGAGGTGGTTGCGATTAACGATCTTTTTGACACAGCAACCAATGCTCATCTGTTTAAATACGACTCAAATTATGGTATTTATAAAGGCCAGGTTAGCTCAACCGAAAGCGATATCATCATTGATGGAAAACCGATTAAGGTATTCGCCAAGAAAGACCCGGCGCAGCTCCCCTGGAAGGATCTGGGTGTCGATATTGTCATTGAAAGCACAGGCGTTTTCCGTGACAAATTGGGCAACCCTGCAAAAGGCAAACCCGGTGCCAATGTACACATCGAAGCCGGTGGAGCCAAAAAAGTGATTATTACCGCTCCGGCCAAGAATGAAGACCTTACGATTGTTCTGGGTGTAAACGATGATAAATATGACCCGAAAAATCATCATGTGGTTTCCAATGCATCCTGCACTACCAACTGTCTGGCCCCGGCAGCCAAGGTGATCCATGATCATTTCAAGATCAATCACGGTTTGATGACGACCATTCACTCCTATACGAATGATCAACGTATTCTTGATCTTGCGCATGAAGACCTGCGCAGAGCCAGGGCTGCCGCGCTCAACATCATCCCCACCACCACCGGCGCTGCCAAAGCGCTTGCCCTGGTGATCCCGGATCTGAAGGGCAAGTTTGACGGCTTCTCATTGCGCGTCCCCACCCCTACCGTTTCGGTGGTTGATTTTGTAGCCCAGGTTGAAAAACCGACCAGCCGTGATGAAGTCAACCAATTCCTCAAGGAAGCTGCTGACGGCAAGATGAAAGACATCCTGGGTTATTGCGAGGAACCGCTGGTATCGATGGATTTCAAAGGAGATCCCCGCTCGTCCATCATTGATGCAGCCAGCACCATGGTGATAGCCGATACTATGGTCAAGGTAATTGCCTGGTACGATAACGAATGGGGCTATTCCTGTCGTGTCGCCGACCTGGCCTTGATGATGTCAAAGAGCCTGTAAACAATCGCATGACGTGAAGAGTGCGTAATCCTGAACATCACGGCTGCCAGGATTACGCACTCTTTTTCCCAAGGAGGGTTTTATCGTGTTTGCAAAAAAAACGATCAAAGATATCAATGTTCAGGGAAAGAAAGCCCTTGTCCGGGTGGATTTTAACGTTCCCATCAAGGATGGTAAGATCAGCGATGATACCCGCATCCAGGCGGCGCTGCCCACCATTCGCTACCTGATGGATCATGGCGCATCTGTCATTCTCATGTCACATTTGGGTCGCCCAAAAGGGAAAGTGGATCCAATGTTTTCGCTCGCCCCGGTTGCGATTCACCTGGGAAAATTACTGGGCAAGACCGTAGCGTTCGCAGATGACTGCATCGGAAAATCAGCCGTCGATGCTGCCGCTGTTCTAAAGCCTGGTGAGGTTTTGCTACTGGAAAATACCCGTTTTTATGATGGCGATGAAAAGAATGACCCTGAAATGGCAAAAAAGCTGGCTAACCTGGCTGATATCTTCGTCAACGATGCATTTGGTTCAGCCCATCGTGCACATGCTTCCACCGAAGGTGTTGCAAAATTCCTTCCCGCGGTAGCCGGTTTCCTGATGGAAAAAGAAATTCAATATCTTGGCGAAGCAATCAGGGCGCCCGGGAAACCGTTTGTAGTCATTCTGGGTGGCGCCAAGATCAGCGACAAAATCGGCGTTATTCGCAATCTGTTGGGGAAAGCCGATCACATCCTGATCGGTGGTGCCATGGCCAATACATTCTTCAAGGCATTGAATTATGATGTCGCCGATTCGCTGGCTGAAGCCGATGCCGCGAGTACCGCTTCCGAGATAATAAAGGAAGGTGGTTCAAAGATCGTCCTGCCGGTCGACGTAGTCATTGCAGATGCGTTGGACGCAAATGCCCAATCGCGTGAGATGCCCATTGGTGATGTTCCAGCCGGGTGGCGAATTCTGGACATCGGCCCCAAAACCGTTCAGCTCTACGGTGATTGGATCAAGACCGCCAAAACTGTCGTATGGAATGGGCCGATGGGTGTTTTTGAATTTGAGCGCTTTGCCAAAGGTACCTTTGGGATTGCGAAGGCAGTCGCCGATTCCAGTGCAGTCAGCATCATCGGGGGCGGTGACTCTGTGGCAGCCATCCAGCAATCCGGTCTGACCGACCGAATCACACATATCTCAACCGGCGGGGGCGCTTCGCTGGAAATGCTCGAAGGGATCACACTTCCTGGTCTGGCCGCCTTGCAGGATAAATAATCGGAAAACCACAGAAAAGATCAGGCGTTAATAAATATGTTGCAAGATTTTTCCAGCGAAGAGATTCAAAGGTATTCCCGTCACCTGATGATTCCTGAAATCGGGTTGGAAGGGCAGCGAAAATTGAAAAATTCTTCCGTTCTGATGGTCGGAGCGGGTGGATTAGGTTCGCCGATCGGTCTATACCTGGCCGCGGCAGGTGTCGGTCATATTGGCATTGTTGACTATGACCGGGTGGAAATTTCCAATTTGCAGCGTCAGGTCATGCATGGTACGAGTACGGTTGGTGAGTTCAAAGCGGAATCGGCACGCCAGCGAATGCTGGACATCAATCCAACCATCCACATCGATACTTTTCCTGTTCCGTTCACCTCTGAAAATGCCCTTGATATTGCGGCGGGCTATCAGATCCTGGTGGATGGCACGGATAATTTCCCGACCCGTTACCTGGTCAACGACCTGTGTGTGTTAACCGGGCGTCCATTCGTCTATGGCGCAGTATATCGTTTTGAGGGACAAGCAAGCGTATTTGACAGCCGCGTTGGGCCATGTTATCGCTGCATTCTACCCCAGCCGCCTCCACCTGGGGTTGCACCGGGTTGCTCAGAGATTGGTGTGTTTGGTGTCATGCCCGGCCTCGTGGGGCTGATCCAGGCCACAGAAGTCATTAAACTGATTTTGGGAATTGGTGAAACACTGACAGGAAAGCTAATGCTGCTGGATGCACTCACTTCTTCTTTCCAGACTATCCAGATCAAGAAAAACCCGGCCTGCAATATTTGCGGTGATGATCCGCAGATCACGCATCTGGTGGATTATACCGAATTTTGCGGAGTACCTTTTCCGGGTGGCCATGCGGTTAGCGAGAATCTGTCAGAGATAACCCCTTGCGAATTGGTCTCCCGGCTGGCGAACGGTGATCACATCCGCTTGATCGATGTTCGCCAATCTGTGGAGCAGCAGATTTCCAACCTGCCGGGTGCAGAATTAATCCCTTTTGAAACCCTGGCCGGGGAGCTTGGACGTTTCAGCCCTGAAGACCAAATTGTATTGTTCTGCCGTACCGGCAACCGATCTCTTCGGGCTCAGCAATTGCTTCATGAAGCCGGGTTTCAACATGTCTGGAATCTACGCGGTGGAATCAATGCCTGGGCTCGCGAGGTAGACCCAACCATGGCGCAATACTGATTGACAACCATGCTGACCGGAGAATCGAAATGAAAAAAGTGGTCGTTGCCCTTAGTGGCGGGGTGGATAGTTCCGTAGCTGCTGCCCTGTTGGTCAAAGAGGGTTATGACGTTGTGGGTGTTACCGTGCGTTTGTGGAGTGAGCCCGGTTGTGAGCATGAGAATCGTTGCTGCACACCGGAAACACGGATACTGGCTCGCCAGTTGGCTGAACAGTTGGGTATCCCTTTCCAGGTGATCGATGCTGCCCAGATTTTTCGGTCCCAGGTGGTACAACCCTTTCTGGACGGGTACGACAGGGGTGACACGCCCAACCCCTGCATCTTTTGCAACCGTTACATCAAATGGGGATTTCTTCTGGATTACAGTCGTTCGATCGGAGCAGACACGATTGCCACCGGGCATTATGCGCGCATCTGCACATCTCCACATGGGAAGCTTGAACTTTGGAAGGGTGTGGATGAATCCAAGGACCAATCCTATTTCTTAAGTCTGCTCAACCAGGATCACCTGGCGCACACCATTTTCCCCCTTGCGCAATACCAAAAGACGGACGTGCGCCGGCTGGCCCATGAATGGAATTTGCCCGCTGCAGACCAACCGGAAAGCCAGGATCTTTGTTTCCTGGGGAATCGTGATACCCGTTCTTTTCTCATGGATTATATACCGCAAGCAGTTCACCCCGGCATAATCAGAAACCGGCAGGGGCAGATCATAGGTGAACACCAGGGGCTTGCTTTTTACACTGTCGGGCAGCGCAAGGGACTGCCGTCTGCTTCCCGCCCGATATATGTTTTGGAAAAAGATGTAACCCAAAACCAGTTGATTGTCGGATATCTTGAAGACCTGGGTAAGGCTGAGATGGTCGTAATGGGGATTAATTGGATCTCCGGGGAAGCACCCGCAGCGGACTTTTCTGCTGAAGTTAAAATTCGCTATAAAGCCACGCCCGTTCCTGCCAGGGTGATTTCTCAAATGGATGGGAGTTTGCGTGTGTTCCTTGATCAACCCTTGCGGGATATTACCGCAGGGCAGATGGCAGTTTTTTACCAGGGTGATATGGTCTTGGGTGGGGGAATCATTGGTTGAAATTTTCAGGACCTGGCAAGAATTCGCTGCGGGGCGTATTCTTGGAAGATCAGGAAATCACCCAACATGAAGGGGTGTTAAATAGCCCAAATAACTGGACAATTTACGTATCATCGTGTAGAATAATTGCCTGTGTCTGGTAGATAATCGGAGGACCATTTTGGCAAATATTAAGTCTGCAATAAAAAGAAACAAGCAAAACGAAAAACGTCGTGTTTTGAATCGTGTTGTTCGCGGGCGAGCCCGCACCTTTGTTCGCAAAGCCCAGGTTGCCATTGGCAGCGAGAATCAGGAAGAAGCTCAGTTGACTGTCAAGGAAGCAATTCGCGCGCTCGATAAAGCGGCAATTAAAGGCGTTTTACACAAGAACAATGTCGCCCGGCGCAAGAGCCGTCTGATGGCAAAGTTCTCGAATGCCTTCGAAGCAAAGCAATAAACATTTATCTCATTCAAAACAGGAGCGGGAGGTTATGTCAATCCGGATTGACTCACATCCCGCTCTTCTCGTTTAATTATTCAACGCATTTTTCGAAAACGTTTCAGCCAGATTGAAAATGTGAGAAATTTCCGGATGAGTGTTATAGCTTGCGCAACCAAAGTAAGGTAGAATTTAAACACTTCACCCATACGAGGGAAACATGATCCAACACACAGGTAGTCTGGAAGTCATTTGTGGCTCCATGTTCAGCGGTAAAACCGAGGAATTGATCCGCCGGCTCCGTCGTGCAGTGATCGCAAAACAGAAAATCCAGGTTTTCAAACCGGCCATCGATGCAAGATACAATGCCGCCAGAGTCACCTCACATTCCGGCGCCGATTTTGAGGCCTTCCCGATTGACAAATCCGCCGATATCTTGAATCTCCTCAAAGATGACACAACCGTCATCGCCATTGATGAAGCACAATTCTTTGACGACGGCCTGGTCGATGTTGTGCAGTTGCTGGCAGACCGCGGTTTGCGGGTGCTTGTAGCCGGTCTGGACAGCGATTTTCGCGGCCTGCCTTTTGGCTGTATGCCTGTACTGCTCGCCCTCGCCGAGAATGTTACCAAACTGCACGCCATTTGTATGGTTTGTGGTGAAGAAGCCACCCGCACCCAGCGCCTGGTAAATGGAAAACCGGCCAATTATTATGACCCTGTTGTCATTGTCGGCGCATCCGAAATGTATGAGGCGCGCTGCAGAAAACATCATGAAGTTCCCCGTGAAAAACCGGCATCCCTGTCAGAGGAGCAGTCATGAAGGATTATCGATCTTTTCTAAAAGAAATCCTTATTCCTGAAGACGTGCTTCAGAAGCGCATTGCAGAACTGGGTGCAGAGATTTCACGCGATTATGCAGACAAGAATCTGATGCTGGTTTGCATCCTGCGCGGCGGGGTTATGTTCCTGACTGATTTAATGCGTAAAATCTCTGTCCCGCATGCCATCGAGTTTATGGCCGTCTCATCGTATGGGGTAGGGAACCGCGAATCATCAGGAGCTACACGCATTACGCTGGATTTGATCACCGAAATTTACGACAAGGATGTTCTGTTGGTGGAGGATATTATCGACAGCGGTCACACACTGGCATCTGTCATCGAGATGCTCAATACCCGTAAACCGCGCAGCCTGTATGTCTGCACACTGCTGGACAAGGTAGAACGTCGTGAGGTGGCTGTACCCATCCGATATTCAGGATTTGTCATTCCAAACAAGTTTGTCTTTGGCTACGGCCTGGATATCGATGACTTTTACCGCAACTTGCCCTTTATCGCAGTTGTTGACCTGGAAAAATATAAAGCTGACCCTTGATTTTTTAGGGATTGGTTCCACAGGTTTCTCTCATGTTCAACGAATACGCCCCCCTTTTTGAATTTCTTCAAAAACAGAATACAAAAGTCTATCTGGTAGGGGGTGCTGTTCGCGATATTTTGATGAACCAGCCTTCTCATGATCTGGATTTTGTGGTTTTGGGGGATGCGTCACAACTGGCAAGAATGACGGCCAATCATTTGCATGGAGCTTATTATCTAATGGATGAAGAGCATGGCATTGCCCGTGTTCTGATCGATACTCCTCAATTTACGAATCTTGTGCTGGATTTCTCTGATGCTCGCGGCGGTTCATTGGAAAGTGATTTGAAATGCCGCGATTTTACTGTCAATGCCATTGCGCTGGACCTCACTGCACAAAAAATCATTGACCCACTGGAGGGTTCCGTTCATCTCAGGCAGAAGGTATTGAAGATATGCAACCCGGAAAGCTTCATTCAGGATCCAATCCGCGTGTTGAGGGCGATCCGCTTCTCATTGTATCTGAATTTACGCATTGAACCTGAAACAAAATCCCGGCTCTACCAGGCAATGCCTTATCTGCCGGGTATATCCGGTGAACGGCAACGGGATGAACTGATTCGAATGCTTGGCGGCGGTAAATCCGCCGCTGCCGTCCGTGTGCTCCATCACACCGGTATCCTTAATCTCCTCCTGCCCGAAGTGGGGATATTGTTGAAAGATCAGCAGACCACACCAGAGACTTCATACTCTGTTGATCTTCCTGCCAGAACCCTGCAAAATGTGGACATGATTCTGGATTTCATCGAGGGTAAGCGTGATCTAATCCCTGAGAATCTGTTCAGTAACCTGATCTTTCTGCATTGGGGTCGTTTCCGACAAAGACTTTTACATCATCTGCAGAACCGTCTCAACGCGGACCGCTCACTCAGAGGAATAATTTGTCTGGCCGGATTATTTTTTCCAGCCATTGCAGGCCAGACAATCAAGCCATATTCCCGCGAATCCTTGTTCCCGCTGACCGATTCCTTGATCGAAAGATTGAAATTCCTGGCCTTTAGCAAGGCAGAAATTCAGTATTTTCAGAAAATCATCACCAATGCCAACCTGTTTTTTAACCTGCAGGACATGAATCGGGATTCACTTGCCCGGGATAATGATGATTTGACCAATCCGGCACATCACCTGGGTGGACGTGAGATTTACAGATATTTCAAGACTTCGGGTGAGGCAGGTATTGATATCTGCCTGCTGTCATTGGCCTTGTTTGGAGCCCAATCCGGTTATGAGCTGAACCAGAAAGAATATGCACGCTTGTTGGAAATAGTCGATGAGCTTTTTGAAGGATACTGGGAACATAACCCGCAAATTATCCATCCGCAGCCTCTTATCACCGGCGACGATATCATGATAAATCTTTCGATACAGGCGGGTGAAAAGGTGGGTCAAATTCTGGAGTTGATCAAGGAAGAACAGGCTGCCGGGAACATTCAAACACAACAACAGGCATTTGATTTTGCCCGTACGATCCTGAATCGATGATCAGGGATGGATTTCTTTCAGCCAGGGTTCATACTTACACCGGTATCCATGCGGATGTGAACAGCCTCTGACAGGCAAACGCGGCACCTGATCTATCGGGTAGCTTCAATTGTTTTTAGTGGGAGGGAAGCGAAATATTTCTTCTTTTGCTTCCTCTGTTGCGCGTGATTAAACCATTCAAGCGGGCCATCAGCAGGCTCTTCGAGACAGGTTTTGATAAAACGTCATCTGCACCTGCATCCAACGCCTTCGCAATCAGGTCAGGGCTGTTAATCACAGAAACAACCAGAATGGGAACAGATACCAACTCACGTATCTGTTTACAAATCTTGAAATTTTCGGCATCAGGAGAAAACAAATCCAGGATGATCAGATCGGGTTTGATTTTTTTTATCTGTAGAACCCATGTATCGTGTAAATTAATTCTGGTAACCACATTCGGAAAACTTTCTACCAATATTTCGAATAGATCAGTCTCAGCAGTGTCATCATCAATGACGAGTATATTCACCGATCTACCTCCCATGCAACATATAAACTTCTAGTATTATCGCAAATAAAAAAGCCTTTGTACCTTACAACCGGTTTACAAAGGCTTTTTCAATTTTTGACTGTAGAATTTACGATATGTGAGATTCCTCTGACTTGAGTATTGCACGAGCATCCAAGGCCAAAGCTCCTTTTCCTTTTTCATAAACCAGCAAGGGGTTGATCTCGATTTCAGAAATATCCGGGAAATCGATGGAGATTTGTGCAAGCCTCAGCAAGATGTCCACCACGGCATCCACATCGGCCGGGGTCTGTCCCCGCAAACCAGTGAGCAGGGCACCTGCCCGGGTTTCAAGTATCATCTGCCGTGCAGTACTGCGATTCAGAGGAGTGATGCGAAATGCAATATCGGTGAAGAGTTCAACGTAAATTCCACCCAGGCCGAACATCATCAACGGGCCAAACTGGGGATCCCTGCGCATCCCGATGATAATCTCTGTTCCCTTCGCTGCCATTTTCTCCACCAGCACTCCTTCGATCCGCGCATCCTTCTTGTACCCGTGGCAGCTTTCCATGATGGATTCGAAACCATTTTTAATCTCTTCCATGGATTTTAGATTCAACCGGATACCGCCGGCATCAGATTTATGGAGAATATCCGGAGAAATCACTTTCATCACAACCGGATAGCCCAGTTTGCTGGCAGTGGTCACCGCTTCATCAGGGGTTTTGGCAGCAGCACCGGGTATCAGCGGAATACCGTACGTTTCCAGCAAAGGTCTGACCGTCGACTCGCCCCAAAATTTTTCGGAGGAGGCTGAGTTGAAATAGGCACGGGCCGTTTTTGTCTCGATTCCAGACAGGACAGGTTGTGGTTCCTCCGGTTGGGCAAGCCAATCCTTGTAACGATCCATGGCAGCCAGCACCGGGCCTAATTGTTCAGGTGAGGTATAGATGGGTATGTGCCGGCGGTGCAGGATGCGTCGAGCTTCCTGAATACTGGATGAACCCATCAAGCAGACCAGAACGGTCTTGTTTGTCTTTTCCACCGCGTCAGCGATGCTATCGGCAATATCTTCCGGGTTGACCAGTGATGTCGGCACATTGACAGGCAGGATCACATCGATGTTCTCATCATGGATGCCTGCCTCAATACCCATGGCATATTCCTCAGGGTTCGCACTGCCCAGCATGTCGATGGGGTTTGATACCTGCGCAGCCGGATTCAGCCGTTTGCGAAGAGCCTGTTTCGTTTCCTCATGTAAATTGGCCAACCGATAGCCGCTGTCAGCGATACTATCTGAAGCCAGTGCGGTGGGTCCACCTGCGTTGGTCACAATCAATGCCCGTTTTCCTGCTGGTAAAGGTTGATTGGCCAATGCCACGGCAATATCAAACAATTCCTGGGCGGAACGGGCTTCGATAACGCCGGCTTGTTTGAAAGCAGTCTGGTAAGCAGTATAAGTACCCGCCAGTGACCCGGTGTGGGAGGATACAGCCTTTTCCCCTGCCTCGGAACGACCCGCCTTCAACATCACAATGGGTTTTTGCCGACCTACCCGTCTGGCAACCTGGATAAATCTTTCACCGTTGCGAATGGCTTCAATATAGGCAGCAATGACTTTTACATGAGGATCATCGTTCAGGAAATCGATCATGTCTGTTTCATCGACGTCCATCTCGTTGCCCATGCTGACAAAATGTGTAAAACCGATGCCAGTCTCTTTCACCAGATCGATGACTGCGCCACACATTGCACCGGATTGAGAGATAAAGCCAATATTCCCTTTTTCTGGCAAACCCCGAATGAATGTTGTATTCATTCCGCTGTAAAGATCTACTGTTCCCACACAGTTCGGGCCAATCAGCCGCATGTTATACTGGCGGGCAATCTGCAGGCACTGTCTTTCCAATTCTGCGCCTTCTTCTCCAACCTCTCTGAACCCGCCGGAGATAATAGTTGCTGCTTTTAGGCCGCGTTTACCACAGGCTTCCAATGTTGCCGGAACGAGTGGTGCAGGGATCATAATCACTGCCAGATCAACCGGGTCGGGTGTTAAAGAGATATCAGCATAGGTATTGAAACCAAGAATGTCACCACCCTTTGGATTTACCGGATAGATACCACCCTCGTACCCATAGCGGGACATATTCTCCAACACACCATAACTGAGTTTTTCAGGATTGGAGGATGCGCCAATCAATGCAACGCCGTGCGGTCGAAAAAAATATTGGATCGGGTTCATGCATTTTTCCTTGTATATCGAAATGATTTTACCTGCGGTATTGGCTAATTATAATATTATTGGATCAAACTTGAAAATATCAGTAATGTTTTCATTCGTATTCTTTGTTATGGGACAACATTTTCTACACTTTCATTACCGGGTTATCTTGATCAATTCTATAATATATAACATAAACGAGGCAAAGAAAAACAAAACGGGTTTCATCGTGGTAAAATAATCAATTCGGAATAATAACCATTATTCATTATATTCAGGAGGTTATGAATGACAAAAAAATGGGTTTACTTATTCAGCGAAGTAAAACAGGCTGAAAATAGTGTTCAAGGTGATTGGGACAAGGTGCGCGGTTTGCTGGGCGGCAAAGGTGCAAATCTGGCCGATATGACACGGATCGGCGTTCCAGTTCCACCTGGTTTTACTATCACAACCGAAGCATGCAATGCATATTTGGCAGAGGGTGAAAAATTTCCGGATGGAATGTGGGAACAGGTGATGGAGTCGCTGCGTGCAACTGAAGCACAGACCGGCAAGAAATTTGGCGATCCGCATAACCCCCTGCTGGTTTCCTGCCGTTCCGGCGCAAAATTCTCCATGCCCGGTATGATGGATACCGTCCTTAATATTGGCTTGAACGACGAGACGGCAAAAGGCATGGTCGCATTAACCGGAAATGAACGGTTTGTTTTTGACTCATATCGCCGTCTGATCCAGATGTTCGGTTCCGTCGTCCTCAATATCGCAGATGAGGCATTCGAAGACGTTTTGGAAGCTTATAAACATGAAAAAGGGGCCAAAGACGATACCGATCTGTCCGCCGAACACCTCAAGGAATTAACGGAAAAATTCAAGAAAGTTGTTAAGAAGGAAAAGGGATTTGATTTCCCGCAGGATCCTGTGGAACAGATGCGCCTCGCCACTGAAGCGGTCTTCAAATCCTGGAACGGCCGCCGAGCCATCGACTATCGCCGTGCCGCCAATATCGCCGATGATCTGGGAACCGCAGTGAATATCGTAACCATGGTCTTTGGCAATATGGGCTCCGATTCAGGTACCGGGGTAGCCTTCACACGCAATCCGGCAACTGGCGAGAGACTTTTGTACGGTGATTATCTCCTCAATGCCCAGGGCGAGGATGTGGTTGCAGGTATTCGTAATACAAAGAAAATCCAGGACCTCGGCCAGGACCTCCCGCAGGCTTACAAAGAATTTGTTGATATTGTTAATAAACTGGAAAAACATTACACCGACATGCAGGATGTCGAATTTACCATTGAACGTGGCAAGTTATGGATGCTGCAGACCCGTAATGGTAAACGGACCGCCAAAGCGGCCATTAAAGTGGCTGTCGATATGGCTAACGAAGGCCTGATCACCAAAAAAGAAGCTATTAAACGTGTTACTCCGGAACAGGTTGATGCACTGCTTCATCCCCAGTTTGACTCTGCCGCCAAACAAAAAGCAATAAAAGAAGGCAAATTACTTTGCACCGGTGTAAACGCCGGTCCGGGTGCTGCAGTGGGTCAGGTTTTCTTTGATGCAGATACTGCCGAGCATAAAGGCAAGGTGGAAAAACTGGATGTCATTATGGTTCGTCCTTTCACCAAGCCAGACGATGTCCACGGCATGCTGGCTTCAAAAGGTATCCTCACCAGTGAAGGTGGCGCCACCTCCCACGCAGCAGTCGTCGCCCGACAATTCGGCGTTCCTTGTATTGTTGGCGCCTCGGCAGCACACATCGATCTGGAAAAGCGGTCGATGGAAGCCAACTCGATCACCATCAAGGAAGGCGAATGGATATCCATTGACGGAACCAGTGGGGAGGCCTTTGTTGGAAAACTGCCCATGACCGCCCCTTCCATTGAGGAGCAAACTGACCTGTTGGTGCTTTTGAAATGGGCTGATGAAATTTGTGCCACTCCCGGCATGCGAAAACTGCCCGCCGGTTGGCCAAGCACCGGTCTGCAGGTCTGGGCGAATGCAGATTATCCTGCTGATGCCCGCCGCGCCCGCAGCTTTGGCGCTGTTGGAATCGGTCTTTGCCGCACAGAGCACATGTTCTTCGAAACAACCCGTCTGCCAATCGTTCAGCGGATGATTCTTGCCAAGACCTCTGAAGAGAGAGTAAAAGCTCTCGATGAACTGCTGCCCTATCAACGCGCGGACTTCGATGGTTTGTTCGAAGCGATGGATGGTTATCCTGTCATCATCCGCCTGATCGACCCGCCGCTGCATGAGTTCCTGCCTTCAGAGCATCAGCTCCTTGAAGAAGTGATCACCATGCGGGTAAAGGGGCAGACCGATGGCCTCAAGGCAAAAGAGGAGCTGCTCAACAGCGTCGAATCCATGCATGAAAGCAACCCGATGATGGGCTTGCGCGGTGTGCGGCTCAGCATTGTGATGCCGGAAATTGTTGAGATGCAGGTGAGAGCTATCTTCGAAGCGGCCGCTGATTGTACCCTGCGCGGTATCAATGCCAAACCGGAAGTCATGATCCCCTTGACTGGGCATGTCAATGAGCTCAAGGTTATCCAGCCGCGTTTGATCGCCATCGCCAAAGAAGTTATGGCTGAAAAGAAAATCAACTTTGGCTACAAATTTGGTACCATGATCGAAATCCCGCGTGCCTGCCTGACAGCCGGAGAGATCGCATCGGTTGCCGAATTCTTCTCATTTGGCACCAACGATCTGACCCAAATGACCTTCGGATACAGCCGTGACGATGCAGAACGCAGCTTCCTGGTTAAGTACATTGAGGAAGGAATTCTGCCCAGGAACCCCTTCCAGACCATTGACCGGGACGGTGTTGGTCGCTCCATGGACATCGCGGTAAAAGATGGCCGCAGCCAGCGCAACAATCTTGAGGTGGGCATTTGCGGTGAACATGGCGGCGATCCCTCTTCCATCGAATTCTGCCATATCATCGGCAACAACTATGTCAGTTGTTCACCTTTCCGTGTACCGGTGGCACGACTTGCCGCTGCCCAGGCTGCCTTGAAATATAGCGAAAACTAGACGAATAACTGGTAACAAATTACGGAGCTGTCTCAAAAAGACAGCTCCTTTTTATATTCCCTGTTTCCAAGAAACTTGAAGTT
Organism: Chloroflexota bacterium; assembly: GCA_021372725.1. Classification (GTDB taxonomy): domain Bacteria; phylum Chloroflexota; class Anaerolineae; order Anaerolineales; family Anaerolineaceae; genus JAJFTV01. The sequence continues at coordinate 79,262 of JAJFTV010000093.1, forward strand.
GGATATGCAGGCACAAGATGGTCGTGGTGTTTCGGATGAGATCATTCTGGCGTAACTGCCCTCGTTGTCACGCTGAAACGCAGTGAAGCGTCCGCCCAAAAGCCTGCGTTGCCGTTCGTTTTTTGAATGCATCAAAAAATCTGCCCGAGAGCCGGTGATTAATCAGCCTATTTTGAATAGATTTGCTCATATAGATGAACAGCTTCTGATATCAACATGATGTAGTCGCGGGTTTCGGAAAAACGAACGATTTCCAGAAAAAGATCCGGATCATCACCGGCAAGGCTGTACCAGTTATCTGCATTGGACGGTCCCCCGTTATATGCCGCAAGGGACACATAAATATCATCAGAACCAAATTGATCCAACTGACGTTTCAGATACCACGTTCCCAAATCGATGTTGACAACCGGTTTATATAAATCAGCATCCTGATAGTTGCCAGGCCAATTGAGATAATTAGCCATTTCCTGCCCGGTCGAGGGAACAATCTGCATCAGCCCGATGGCACCGGCCGACGAACCGGCGAAAAACTCAAAAAAGCTTTCCTGCCTGACCAGGCTGAATAGAAGCAGAGGGTCAAAACCTGCCTCTTCTGCAGCAGGGACGATTAATTCCTTGAAATATAAACCGAAACGGATGTGATTGAAAAATGCCGGTGCGAGCAGAGTGGAATCATCATCAAAATGTCCCAGATCCAGAATCTGCCTGCTCAACAGAATGGCATGTCGATAAAAGCCTCTCTCCAGCAAATAATTGAGCAGACGATAGCTGTTGACCGGATCTTCTTCCACCTCCAGGCGAACTTTTTCATATTCGGCCCCCGCCTGGTCATACAAACCAAGATCGTAAAATGCATTCCCACGTTGAAAGTAGGTATTCGATTGTAGCACCGAAAGCGAATTGAGATCAGTTTCAGCCGGTATTTCAAAATTTCTTCGCAGCCATTCCTCAGCCGTCTGTTGTTCAGCATCAAGATCGAATTCCAGCTCATAGGATTCGGGGTCGATCTCGAGAGGTTTTTTCCCGTCCAATAATTCCTGGGCCCTCTCACTGTAATAACCGGTGGGATCAATGGCAGCCGCAGTCTGCCACTCTTGACGGGCTGCATCTTGATCCTTCTGCTGCACATGGATCTTCCCCATCCATAAATGTGCCCCCGCCAGGGTCTCTGCATCGGGTTCAAGGAGAATGAGCCGTTGAAATGTGGTTTGTGCACGCTGGTAATCATCCAATCGATAATAACTGACCCCAGCCAGGAACAATCCCCGAAAACTTAAATCGTCGGATGGATATTCCACAATCATTCTTTCCCAGGTTTGGGCGGCCGGCTCAAGCCTGAGATTCATTTCATAAAGACGGGCAGCCCAATACAGATATTGCGGTGCCTCGGGTGAATTCGGAGCCTGGCTGACAAAATCCAGGTAGGTTTGGGCGGCTTTATCATATTCCCCCAAATGGGCCCATTGTGTATAGGCAGTCTCATCCCAGGCTTCTTCCCAATACTCGTTATCCGGATGATCATTAATCAACTGCTGCCATTGGTCCAATGCGCCTGTCATATCCTCCATGACGATCAGACAGAAAGCCAGGTAATAGTGAGCAGTACCATCGTGTTCAGGATTATTCCGCAAGTAAGCCTGGAAGGAATCAATTGCTTTTCCATACTCTCCCATATAATAGTAAACAAGACCAGCCAGCATATCATCTACTGGCTGACCGGCAGCCAGAAGCGCCTGCATTCCCGAATAGGTATCATAAGCCATTGGATATTTCTCTACCGAATCCTGAAAACGGGCATAGGCCTGTTCAGGCAGACCCAATTCCAGATAGGCCTGCCCGGAAAGAAAATTCATTTGTGCTTTTACATAGTCATTATCTGATTTTTCACTGATACTGTTGTACAGGCGTAAAGCCGATTCATAATCTCCACCCTGGGCAGAAAGGCGGGCAAGTTTTATCTCGAGATCGATCGTATCTCCGTCAGATGTGGCAGAAACGGCAGACTGGTATGCAGCGGACGCATCCTCAATTTCTCCCGCTTCCTTTAGCGCATCACCGCGTAATTCCTGAATGGTATCGTCAATAACGCCGGGATTAATACGCAAATACCCTTCCCAGGCTGATGCGGCTGCCAGATAATCCCCTTGCGCATATTGAGCCTGTCCCAGGTAATAATATGTCTTGGGGATATGATAGCCTGTGGGATATATTTCCAGAATTGTGTTGAATGCATCGATCGCTTCTTTGTAATTGCCAAGCAGGTATTGGCTGTACCCAATACCGGTCAAGGAAGCTGCTCTTTCCTCGTCAGTGATCGCTTGCAGGAAAGCAGTCTGATATTCCTTAAGGCCTGTCTCAATATCACCAAGAAACAATGCCTGGTCGGCCTGGTCAATCCGAACCTGCGGGATGGGCGTAGGGGTAGCCGTGGCAGTAGGCAGCGGGGTGAATGTGGGCTGCAATGTCTCTGTTGCACTGGGCTGTGGGGTAGGGCTCGCCAAAAATGAAAATGATGTGAACTGGCAGCCGGATAACAAAAGGCAAAGTAAGGAGAGGGTGATAAATAGTCTTTTGAACATTTTTCTAGAATTCCTGATAACCTCAAATTTCAATGATAACATAATAGCGTTATGTCAAATATCAATGAGACGGCATTTTAAACTGGTTTTTGACAAAGTACCCTTAGCATGTTAAACTTTGGTTCTATAATCATTTGCCCTCAGAACGAGGGCGTTTTTGGGCGCATATTCATGAGAACACTGCAATGGGATCACCAAAAAAATGAGCTGGTCATGATCGATCAGCGTCTCCTGCCAGGCGAATTCAAACTGGTGAACTGCAAAAATCATGCTGAGGTAGCCTCAGCAATCTCGGAGATGGTCGTGCGCGGGGCTCCGGCCATTGGCGTCGCAGCCGCCTTTGGGATTGCACTGGCAGCCATCAATTCAAAAACCGGTGATCTGGAGGCATTGAAAAATGAGCTTCGAGATGCATCCAGGACTCTGCAAAGTTCACGTCCCACGGCTGTGAATCTAGCCTGGGCACTGAAACGTTTGATGGAAAAATATGACACTTTTTCAGGCAGCGCTGATAATTTGCGAGGCTTTCTGATTGCCGAAGCCTGCCGGATGGCGGAGGAAGACGTCGAAATCAACCGCCGGATGGCAGAACACGGTGCCAGGCTGATCGATGACGGTGATACCATTATCCACCACTGCAACACAGGTGCCCTGGCGGCAGTAGATTGGGGTACCGCGTTGGGGGTCATCCGAATGGCCCATGAGCAGGGCAAAAATGTTCACGTTCTGGTGGATGAAACAAGACCCCGGCTGCAGGGCGCCCGATTGACAGCCTGGGAACTTCAGCAGTATGGCATCCCCTACGAGATCATCACCGATAACATGGCCGGTTATTTTCTGCGCAGTGGACAGGTAAAAAAGGTTTTCTTTGGCGCCGACCGGATAACGGCCAATGGTGACGTAGCAAACAAAATCGGCACCTACATGCTGTCTCTGGCAGCCTTTGATAACCAGGTTCCAGCGTACACCACTGCCCCGATTTCCACCATCGATCTTTCGCTTGCCAGCGGGGAGCAAATCCCCATTGAAGAACGTAGTCCATCAGAAGTATTGGATATCTCATATCAGGGACAACAAGTGACACCGACAGGTGCCCATGCCAGAAATCCTGCTTTTGATGTCACACCCCACCGGCTGATCACGGGCATCATCACCGAAAAGGGCGTTATTTATCCGCCTTATATTCAGAATCTTGCTTCAACATTACAGAAATAATCAGGAGATATTATGAAAATCCTTTGTACGGGCTCAGTTGCTTACGACTACCTGATGACCTTCCCCGGTTATTTCAAGAACCAGATCCTTCCCGAACAGCTTGATTCGATCAGTCTGTCCTTTCTTGTCGACACCATGGTGCGCCAGCGCGGTGGCGTGGCGACCAATATTGCCTATACGCTGGCATTGCTCGGTGAAAAACCACTCGTTCTGGCCACTGTGGGACAGGATTTTGAAGATTATCGACTCTGGCTTGAAGCGAAAGGCGTGAACACGCATCATATCAAGGTTGTGGAAGGCGAATACACCGCTTCCTTTTTTGCCAACACCGATCTTTCCAATGCCCAGATTGCCAGCTTTTATACCGGTGCCATGGCCCATGCAGCAGAGCTTTCACTAAAAACACTCAGCGAAGAAAAAATCGACCTCGTACTGGTTTCACCCAATGACCCGGCAGCCATGCAGAAATATGTCGAAGAATGTCAGGAAATCGGTCTGGCTTATTTGTACGACCCCAGTCAACAATTGGCCCGCATTGACGCACAAAATATTCGCTGCGGGGTGGAAAACGCCCACAGCCTGTTTGTTAATGACTATGAACTTGGTTTACTGCAAAAACATACCGGTTTCAGCATCGACTATATCCTCCGCCATGTAAAATTGATGGTGGTAACACGCGGAAAAGATGGTGCGAGTGTCTATTCCGACGGGCGTGAATATCAAATACCGGCAGTTGTGCCACAATCCATTGCAGATCCTACCGGCGTGGGCGATGCATTCCGTGGAGGATTTCTCAAGGGAATGGCTATGGGGTTTGATTGGCAAACGTGTGGCCAGATGGGTTCACTGGCTGCGACCTATTGCCTGGAAAACAGGGGTACGCAAAATCATTGCTTTACGATGGAACAATTCGTCAGGCGCTACCGCCAGAATTTCGATGATCACGGCTTGCTTGACACGTTGTTATAGCCTGCTGGTAATCAAATCACACTTAGTTTGTGAACTATCATTTCAGGAAATTATCGGGAGAAAGAATTATGAGCAATTTTGACATCAAGGATATCAACCTGGCCGAAGGCGGCCGGCGGCGGATCAACTGGGCCGAACGTGAAATGCCCGTCTTACGGCTGATCAAGGAACGCTTTAAAAAAGAACGACCTCTCGAAGGCATTCGCATGTCGGCCTGTTTGCATGTAACAACCGAGACTGCCAACCTGGCCACAACACTTCAGGCTGGCGGGGCCGATCTTGTGTTGACAGCTTCCAACCCGTTATCCACCCAGGATGATGTAGCCGCAGCATTGGTCAATATTTATGAAATTCCGGTTTACGCGATCAAAGGTGAAAACAACGTTACGTATTACAAACATATCACGGCCGCCCTGGATCATAAGCCCATGATCACTATGGATGATGGCGCAGACCTGGTTTCCACACTGCATGACAAACGACGCGATTTGTTGGATAAAGTGATTGGGGGCACCGAAGAAACCACAACCGGCGTGATCCGTTTGCGTGCCATGTCAGCGGATAACGCATTGGCATTCCCGGTCATTGCTGTCAATGATGCCAGCACCAAACACTTTTTTGATAACCGCTACGGTACAGGACAGTCAACTCTGGACGGAATTATCCGCGCCACCAACATTTTGTTAGCCGGGAAGAATTTTGTCGTGGCTGGCTACGGCTGGTGCGGCCGGGGTCTGGCGATGCGGGCACGCGGAATGGGCTCAAATGTCATCGTCACCGAGGTCGACCCATTGCCGGCTCTCGAAGCTGTCATGGATGGTTATCGCGTCATGCCCATGGAAGAAGCCGCCAAAATTGGCGACATCTTCTGCACTCTGACCGGTGATATTAATGTCATCGACCAGAAGCATTTTGAAAGCATGAAAGATGGAGCGATAGTCTGCAATTCAGGACACTTCAATGTCGAGATCAATATCCCGGCACTGGAAGAAATGGCAGTTCAAAAACGCCTGGTTCGCCCCTTTGTGGAGCAGTACGATCTTCCCGATGGACGTCAGATCCATATCCTTGCCGAAGGACGCTTGATCAATCTGGCTGCAGCCGAAGGACACCCCGCCAGTGTGATGGATATGTCCTTTGCCAATCAGGCTCTCTGCGCAGAATATATGGTCAAGCATGCCGGAACCATGCAAAACAAGGTTTACTCTGTCCCGGCAGAAATTGACAGTGAAATTGCCCGCATAAAACTTGAGGCCATGAACGTTTCCATCGACGAGCTGACCCCGGTACAATTGGATTATCTCAATTCCTGGAAGCACGGCACCTAAACCACTCGTTCCATCAGGCAGGTTCCTGATATACGATAGACATATTGCCTAACACTTCCCAGGTACGCATAAAATCATCGATCCGACGTTCAGAGTAGAAATTGAACGTCGGATCGATAATATATACCAGAACATCGTCATATCTGACAATCACGACAACAGGTTCCCCGTACGCCACGGTGATTGTGTTTCCGTTTTCGGTCGTATAAGAGACAGGGGAAAGGATCTATTTACTGCACTGTAAAATCAACATATATCAGATCCCCAAATGCTGTTCCATCCGGATTATAGGCTTGCCAGGCACTCAGGTAACTTCCTGCGGTATCTGGAGCAGTTAGCACCATTCGTATGGTTACTGTATTTCCGGCTTCGGTAACTGGCATTTGCAGTTGAGAATCGCTGTTAAGAGAAATTCCTTCTTCCAACTGAAAAGTGTAACTCTCATTCCAATCACATGAACCGCTGTTCCTCACTTCCCATTGTTTATCCAGAGTCGAGCCTGCTACAACAACTGTCCCATCCGGGATGGTGAGATCCTGAATAAAAACCAGATTATCGGTACAACCGGAACTGGAGGCAACCTCCATTCCGCTTACAGGGGTATTTTCAGGTTTGGCGGTGTTTTTAGGTTTTGCGGTGGGTGGGATGGTTGGAGCCAAAGAAGGAGCAACAAATGGCTCATAATCCAGATTCTGCATCTCCTGGTTGGATTGGGAACAACCTGCCACCAGGATGACAAGAAAACCTGCCACCAGGATGATTGCCCACCTGCCAGAAAGGTATTTGATGCTTTTTCTCATGGCTCCCCTTTCTGCTTTGAACTGGAACAAGAAAAGTTAATCCTCAAAAGATTCTTCAGTATCGCCCTGTTCACTGGCCGAACTCAATAATTCTCCACCCATGGCCCGTTCACGTATGAGAGTTTCGATCTCGTTGCTGAGATCATGGTTTTGGCGGATGAATTCTTTGGCATTTTCACGTCCCTGCCCCAGCCGAATGTCTCCATACGAATAAAAAGCACCGCGCTTGGTGATAATATCCAACTGGGTACCCAGGTCGATGATATCACCAGCCTTGGAGATGCCCTCGTTGTACATAATATCAAATTCAGCGGTGCGAAACGGGGCCGCCACTTTATTCTTGACTACACGCACGCGAACATGATTTCCGAGTATTTCGGCCCCTACTTTTATCGATTGAATTCGCCGGATGTCCAGCCGAACAGAAGAGTAGAATTTTAGAGCCAGACCACCGGGGGTTGTCTCCGGGTTGCCAAACACCACACCAATTTTTTGACGAAGCTGGTTTGTAAAAACAACTGCCGTGCGGGTTTGGTTAATACTGCCAGACAGCTTGCGTAAAGCCTGTGACATCAGTCTGGCCTGCATACCCATCGGCGAATCACCCATATCCCCTTCGATTTCCGCTCGCGGTACCAGCGCGGCCACCGAGTCAATGATGACAATATCCACCGCACCGGAGCGAACAAGCGTCTCGGTGATTTCCAAGGCCTGCTCCCCTGTATCCGGCTGCGAAACCAGCAGTTCATCGATATTGACGCCCAATTTTGCGGCATAGGTAGGATCCAGCGCATGTTCCATATCCACAAATGCGGCTGTTCCACCCAATTTTTGTGCTTCAGCAACCAGATGCAGACACAGGGTGGTCTTTCCGGATGATTCGGGCCCAAAGATCTCGGTAATACGCGCCCGCGGTATACCCCCCACCCCCAGGGCAATATCCAGTGACAGCGATCCGGTCGGTATCGCTGCAACGTTCAGATGCTTTGCTTCACCCAGCCGCATGATTGCGCCTTCGCCATAACGCTTGACGATATCGCCAACCGCCTTATCGAGGACAACTTTTCTCCCTTCATCATTAGAAGCGGGAAGTTCGGGATTATCCAGATCGCCTTTTGCTTTTCGCGCCATTTTCAATTTCTCCTACCTGATCATCACAGATTCGACTATGAAAGCAGAAAACCGACAATAAAATTATTATAGTACATTTGTTCAATTCGTCAAGTGATGCCATATCATGTAATGTCTAACATCTCCATCACCATCATTCCTTGATTTTATCACTGCCGGGTGAATGTATGCAGCCGTGAAGAATATGTACAAAATATTTTTCAGGTTATAATTATGTGTTTTGACTCAACTTTGGATTGTGATAACTTATCACGAATTGTAGATTTACGAAAGGCAGAAACCTTCATGGCAACCCGCATAGATCAATTTGATCTTAAGAATGTCATTTCCGAAAACAAATGGGTTGGTTTAATACGGCTGGCGCAAGGTTACCAGACGCAATATATCATTGCCAATCTTGCCCTGGGATTTTCCGCCATTGCCCGCACTGCCACCTCATTTCTGCTCCGTTTCTTTGTCGACGACTATCTTTCAGCGGGCGACAGACGCTATGACATTCTGCTCATCGCACTGGGGTTCATACTTTTAGCTGCCGCTCAAGGTGGTTTGACTTTTGTCAGCGGTAAACTGGCTGCCCAAACCTCTGAAGGTGTTACACGACGACTGAGGAATTATCTGTTTGATCACATCCAGCGCTTGTCCTTTGCCTATCATAACCGCACCGATACGGGCGAGCTCATTCAGCGTGTTACCTCTGATGTGGATGCCATACGCCGCTTTTATGCAGAACAGGCCATAGGCCTGGGGCGAATTTTCTTCATGTTTATTGTCAATTTCATCGCCCTGCTCACCATCGATACCAAACTTGCGTTGATATCCATCATCATCGTTCCCCTCATCGTGCTTGTATCCAGTTATTTTTTCCGTAAAGTTTCGGTATTGTATGAATCCTACCAGGAACAGGAAGCTGTACTCTCCACCACTCTGCAGGAAAATTTGACCGGTGTGCGAGTCGTCAAAGCATTTGCCCGCCAGGAATATGAGATCAACAAATTTGAAAAAGATAATTGGGAAAATTACCAGCGCGGCAAACGTCTGAATACCATGCACGCATTTTTCTGGCCGTTGTCAGATGTCTTATGCGGTTTTCAAATGCTGGCTGGATATATGGTCGCAGCAGTCATGGCCATCAACGGTGAAATCACAGTGGGTGATTATCTGGCATATTCATCCATCCTGGTCTGGATAATTTTTCCAATGCGCAACCTGGGCCGTTTGATCGTACAGATGTCCACCGGATTGGTTTCCTTTGGCCGCGTAGAAAAGATCATCAAGGAAGAACGCGAACCATTGGAAAAGGGGGATTTTATTCCAACAGATGGAATTAAAGGCAACCTGGCTTTCAAGAATGTCTATTTCAAATACGAGGAAGGCTCGCAGGCGCTGGAAGACATTTCCTTTGAAGTAAAACCCGGCCAGGTAGTGGCTTTGCTTGGCTCCACCGGCTCAGGAAAAAGTACCCTGGTGAATTTACTTCCCCGCTTTTTTGAATATACACAGGGCAGCATTGAACTTGACGGTGTGGAGCTGAACCATTATCCACGTCAATTTTTACGGCAGAATATCGGTTTTGTCGAACAGGAACCGTTTCTTTTTTCCCGCAGCATTCGCGAAAACATCACTTACGGGGTGGGAAAAGACATCCCGCAGGCAGAGATTGAACAAGCGGCCAAGGCAGCCGCCATCCATGATGTCATCCTTGATGTACTCGGCGGATACGATACCATCGTCGGCGAACGGGGAACCACCCTTTCAGGCGGACAGAAACAGCGTGTCGCAATCGCCCGTGCATTACTAAAGAACCCGCGCATCTTGATCCTGGATGATTCCACATCCTCCGTGGATACCGGAACGGAAGCGGACATTCAAGAGGCATTGAAATACCTGATGAAAGGACGCACAACATTCATCATTGCCCATCGTATCCAGACGATCATGACGGCCGACCTGATCCTTGTAATGGATAAGGGGCGGATTGTCCAAAAAGGCATGCATGCGGATTTAATCCAGCAAGACGGAATCTACCGCAGAATTCACGCCATCCAGTCGCAAATTGATCTGGAGCTGGAAAAGGAGATTGCGCGTGTCTGAACATTATTTTGAAGAAGAGGAATTCCAAACAGATTTTAACGGAAAAACTTTCCGGCGCATTCTTGGTTTGACAAAGCCGCATATCAAAATGTTGATTGGCTTCCTGTCTGCCATTATTGTTGTTTCCATCCTTGATTCTGTTTTCACTTATCTGAGCAAGCTGATCGTGGATGACGGCATTATCGCCGGGCAGTACAGCGTACTCACACGGGTCATGATTGTCTACGCGGCCCTTACGATCATCCAGGCATTCGGCGCTTTCTTTTTTATCTACCTGTCCGGAAAAATGGGACAGATCATTCGCTATGACCTAACCCAGAAGATGTTTGTTCATTTGCAGGATCTTTCTCTTTCCTACTACTCGCGTACCCCGGTGGGATGGATTATGTCGCGGGTTACCTCTGACTCATCCCGCGTCGCCGATCTGGTAACGTGGGGATTTCTGGATGTAACCTGGGCATTGATCAACATCATTACCAGTATGGGCTTCATGCTTTACCTCAATTGGAAACTGGCACTCATCGTTTTCCTTTCACTGCCGCTTCTGTTATACATTTCCGTCGAGTTCCGCAAAAGGATCCTCAAACAGTTCCGTTTGGTCCGCAAGCTGAATTCACAAATTACTGGAGCCTATAACGAGAATATCACCGGCGTCAAAGTGGTCAAAGCCTTGAACCGGGAAGAAGCCAATCTGAAAGAATTTGAACATTTGACAAGCGATATGTATCAGGCTGGTTACCGATCTGCCTGGTTGAGCGCTTTATTTCTACCCGTTGTTCAGATTGTCTCTGCCATCGTTACTGCGGCGGTAATTTGGTACAGCGGCAGCCGGGTAAATCTTGTCACAACCGCTGGGGTCAGCGCACCGGTCATCGCCGGCATGACGATCGGCAGCATCCAGGCTTTTGTCTCCTATATCACATCCATGATGTGGCCCATCCAGGACCTGGCGAGAGTGTACGCAGAAATGCAGCGTTCCATTGCCTCGGCTGAGCGAATTTTCTCGCTGATCGATTCGGTCCCTGAAGTTGCTGATCGTCCCGGAGCAATCATCCCGGATTCGATCGATGGTGATCTGGAATTTGAAAATGTCACCTTTTCTTATGAGGATGAAAAACCTGTTCTTAAAGATTTCAGTCTGAAAGTCAAGCAGGGAGAAGTCATTGCCCTCGTTGGACCTACCGGCGGCGGGAAAAGCACCATCGTCAACCTGTTATGCCGGTTTTATGAGCCAAAACAAGGCACCATCTATATCGGCGGTAAAGATTACACACAGTTGTCATTAATGGCTATCCAGTCACATATTGGTGTGGTTCCTCAAACACCACACCTGTTTTCTGGATCCATCCAGGAAAACATCGCTTACGGGAAATTAAATGCATCGCAAGAAGAAATCGAAAGCGCCGCTCGGATGGTAGGTGCACATGACTTTATCAGCAAATTCAAGAACGGTTATGACGAACCGGTCGGTGAGGGCGGAAGCATGCTGTCAGTGGGTCAAAAGCAATTGATCAGTCTGGCACGAGCCGTATTATCGAATCCGGAAATTTTCGTTATGGATGAAGCCACCAGTTCAGTGGATACATTGACCGAAGTACTCATCCAGCAGGCCATGGACGTTCTCATGAAGGGGAGAACAAGTTTTATTATCGCGCACCGGTTATCCACTGTACGGCGCGCAAATCGTATTCTGGTCATTGACGGCGGCAGGATCGCCGAAATGGGTTCCCATGCGGAGTTGATTCGGCTCAAAGGAAAGTATTACTCGTTGTATACCAATCAATTCCGCCATCAAATAGAGCAAAAATACGACCTTTATCCAACAGTATCCAGCTAGAATCAACGTTATGACATTATGATAGTACTGGATTTTGATATCCAAAAAATTCACCCTCATCCTCAGGGTGAGGATGAATTTTCAAGTGTACGGTTGATCTCGCTGACCAGACTAGACATCATCACCGGTTTGGTTAGAATGGGTACACCTAACCCTGCGGCCTGAGACAGGTACCCTCTTCCCATATAACCTGTCAAACCGATGATCGGCAGTTGCGGAACAACCTTGCGTAAAACACGGATTACTTTGATGCCATCCAACCCTGGCATTAACATATCCAGCAGTACCAGATCAAAGCGTTCCTCAACTGCTGCAATGATGGCATCAGCCCCGTTGTCCTTGATCGAAACGTCAAAACCGGCCTGGGTCAGTTCTTCCAGGAAAAAGCTTAGGAGATTCATATCGTCATCAACGATTAAAAGTCTCTTCATTATATGTTTACCGGGAGATTGCAGGTCTTAATATAATTGTATACATTATTTCAATTCTGTTCAAGAAAATATGTAATCTTAATGGACAGAAATCACCAATTTTCTATCGGGAATGTATAGCTCTCACCGGAGACAACTCTGGCCACCTTACCCTGTTGATCAAAGTCAAAGACAACCTTTTCCCCGGGACTGCCAAATCCATCCTTGACGTCCATCATAAATCTATTGTCTGAGACAGGTACCAGTTTTGTGATGGACAACAGCGGATCCTCCTGCGAAGGATCGATTGCAACCAGCTCATTTTGATAAATCAAAATTTGCATGTCTCCCCACGGGCTTCTGTAGCGGCCCACTAATTTCTGCCAGGAAAGATCTGCTTCCTTCTTCTCTGGTTTTGGCCCAAAATCCTTGATCAACGATGGGGCAACCCACTCAAACGCTTTTTCAGCAATCGCTGCAGGCTCGCCGTCATCTGCATTGGTCAGTACGATGATCGCAATTTTATCTTCAGGATTGATCAACAAGTTTGTACGAAAACCCATTAATGAACCGCCATGACCTACAAACGTCTTCCCCTTCTTCCGCATAACCTGAAATCCCCAACCCCAGCCAAATTCCCAATCCTTATCCAACCAATGCACAGTGTGCATTTCATCCAATGTATGGCCGGAGAGAATTTGTTTTCCGCCGGCAGGCCCTTTCCCAAATTGAAGCATGGCGAATTTCGCCAGATCGTTCAGGTTGGTGGCGATATTTGCGGCAGGTGTAATCCCTTTGCAGTCGCCAAATGGACGAAGTGAACGTGTGCCATCCGGCATGCGCCTGCCATAACCCACTGCAAACAAGGGATGATCCTGGGGAAGCGTACGGATAAAAGTATCGTTCATCCCGAGAGGTTGAAAAATATTCTTCTCAATGTAATCTTCGTAAGGCATCCCCGATGCAGTGGCGACAACATCACCGGCCAGTGAAACCGCCAGGTTGGAGTATTTCCAACGGGTTTCGGTTCTCAAAACCTGTTCCTGGTTGGGAAGGGTTTTCTCGATTTCTTCATAGCTTGGAAATTCAGCAGTATCCCAATAAGGGTGTGCTGATTCCCGTGGCAGCCCTGAGGTATGTGTAATGAGATGTTTCAATAATATTGGCGGCGAATCAGGTTTCTGCTGCACCGAGAACCACGGCAAATGTTTTACAACCGGGTCATCCAACTGGAGTTTTCCGGCATCACGCAGTTGAAGCAAGGCAGTACTGGTAAATAGTTTGGTAATCGAAGCAATCCTGAAAAGCGTCTGTGGGGTTACAGGCTTTTTGTTTTCGATATCGGCATATCCAAACCCCTTCGACCAGATCATTTCCTGATCATAAATGATGCCAATCGCAACCCCTGGCAGCGCTTTGTATGCCATCCTGCTTTCAATCCAGGCCGTCAATACACTGATGTTGGAGACCAAATCACTACTCATTTCCTTTGTGCTCACTATTATTCTCCGTTGATGGTTTTTTGAAAATAATTTCCGGCTCGTGTTATTTCCAGCCTTTTTCGTTCAGAAAAATATCTTTGTAGATAATGCGGGTACGCGGCGCAACCATCATTTTTTCCACGCTATCACGCCAGCGGGCAAAATGGGCGGTTTCCCGATGTTTGGCGTTATCCTCCAGTGTGCGATACACCTCCACCAGCACAAAGCGGGTTGGATCATCTGCCTGCTGGATTACATCAAAACGTGCTACACCCTCTTCCTGGACGCTGTGGCTGGCGTTATCGACAGTGGCAGCAATAAATTGCTCGAGGTATTCTTCCTTCACCTCAATATGAACATGTACAATATGCATCAAAACTCCTTTCCGTGCAAAAAAAGCCCGCTTTCATCACAACGGGCATACACAAGGAAACTCCTATGCCATACTTTATCGTTTTTTCTTGTCAGTATCCATTTCATCTGGATCAATATAAAGAGAGTCGATAATTCCAACAATTAACGAATTAACGCATCCGTCCGGGTTGTTCATCACCTGGCGTGTACCGTTTCCTTCACGCAGGACAAGCACCGTGTCGCCCACGCCGGCATGGGTATTATCCAGGGCAATAAAATCCCCATCCGGTTTCTCGCCTGCTAAATACAATGGCTGGACGGCCAGCAGTCGCCGGTTCTTTAAATCCGGATGGCTGATGGTTGTCACGACGGTTCCGATCACTTTTGCGAGGATCATCTTCGATTTCTTCCAGAATACTAGCTGTAACGAACCCAGCCCGGTTTTAACGTGTAATCGAACTCACCATCCGGGTGGATATTCAGCTCATCCACAATGCCAATAATCGACAGGTCGACCGGCACAAAGGTGATATCCGGCATGGCCAGGGCTGCCTCTCGAGAGCGGGCCATCACACACAAATCACCCACACCCGCCCGCACCACATCGGCCGCGATTTGCAGCTTGCCAACAGGTTTTAGCTGCTTGTCGAGCGGCTGAACAACAAGCAGCTTGACTCCCTCAAGTCCGCTGTACTTGATCGTACAGACTGCGCTGCCTTGAACCCGTCCAAATTGCATAATTATTGGATCCCCACATTATCCAAAACACGTTGAATGATGGTATCCAGCAGTTTTGGATCAACATCCCCACCCAGGCGGCCGATGACGGCATCCCGCACACGCTGGCGAATATCGCTCGCTGACTTCACAGTGGTTTGGGCAGTTTGAGCAGTCTGCGCGGCTGTCTGTGCCTGTTGTGTGATATACGGCCGAACCGGAGCACTGGGTGGTTTTTCATTTTCTCGAATAAGTTTAAGCCCCAGTTTTGAAGCCATTTCATAAGCCAGATCCGTCAATACCGTATCATCGGTTAGAGTGAGCGCGTGGGTTCCCCGATTAACCATGTCTTCGATGTCATGTTCGGTATAAAATGTTTTTGCCATTCACATCTCCCGTCCTTATACACCTTCCAGATCTTCCAGTGCCTTTACCGCAGCATCACGGGCTGTAATGATCTCGGATTCACGCCCGGAGAGCCACATCCGTCCAAACCGGCCTACTGACGACACATGAAGCACATTGATGGAAGATTTCTTCTCTGCTTCGTTGCAGGCATACCCGATATAGGCTGCCGGGGCACATTCAAGAACCAGCAGGGTTTCACCCGGCACGAGCATACTCCCCCTCCGAAAGCGGTTCAAGAGCTGTGCCTGGTAAGGATCTACACGGGTGATAACCTGGGTGGATGCAATTTGAGGTTTCATACGATCTTCTATTTTCAAACCCAGGCGCTCCAGAACAATCCGTCCGGCTTCAATCACGGCTGCCTGATTATGAGAATGCACCTCAAACATACCAAATTCACGCTCCACAATCTGCGCTCCAGGTTTGGCTTCTGTTGCCTTGACGGCAATATCCACAGTCCGGAATACTTCATTCCCGGGGGCCATTTCAATGTACAGAGATGCCATTCCCTCTGTGGAAAGGTCGCCTTGTGTTACCGTACCAACGAAGGCAGCATATTGCGGCTGCATCCGGTCAAGATAACAATAACATCGAAGTTGAAATTCATCTGCCATAATTACTCCTGCAATTTTTGGTCATGCATGGCGATCCCCAGCGGGGTGACCAGCATCGGATGCGCCGATAATCGGGTTGGCAAGCCGGTATATTCCTGAATAACAGAGGCCATGCCCGGAAAAGCACTCGCCCCGCCTACCAGTATGATATGGTCAACCGCTTTGCCATTCAAATGGTGAGAAATGATGCTGCCGACTTTCTCCATCACCGGCCTGACGAGCGGGAACAGTCTGGGCTGCTGGGCGGGATCCGTTTTGAGCTTCTCTGCCTCTTCAAAAGGAATATCCAGTGCACCTGCAATCACCAGTGAAAAATGGGTTCCGCCGGTGGCCTCATCTGCCGTATAGATGACTTTGCCATCCTTTAGCAGGGCGATACCGGTGGTCCCCCCGCCCACATCGATAATAGCCCCATCACGCAAGCCCAGAATATTGTTGGCCGCGCTCGGCTCATCGATCAGGCCGGTACAGGTCATACCTGCTGCCTCTACAACATTTGCGGTCGCACGGACTTCTACCTGCGGTACACCGGGTGGAAAACCACTGGCTGCATGGGTTAACTCAATGTTGAGGTTATTCTCGACATCCCGTTTCATTTCGCGCAGCAAGTCCACCGCACCGATGTAATCCACCACCAGGCCATCCCTCACAACCTGTGCAAAACGGTATTGTCCCGCCAGCGGCATACCATCGGGGGACAAAACAGACAAAACCAGGTAAGCGGTTCCCAGATCCACCCCAACGCGAAGATTGCCGTTCCAACCTCCGGACGGTGAAAAGACCTGGTGGTGACCAGGCGGAAGGATGACTTCTGCTGCTTTTTCCAGAAATGTTTCAGGGTTAAAAGCCACAAAGCCTGTCTCGGCAGACATATCTCACAGATCCCGAACTAAAGCGAAGCTTTAGTCACGCTATTTGGTCTCGCCGGTCCGTCCGCCAAAATTACCGCGGGTATTCTTGGGCAGAATCATCTCCACATCTTCATGAGGGCGGGGAATGACATGCACGGAAACCAGTTCTCCGACACGTTTGGCAGCGGCTGCGCCCGCATCGGTCGCGGCTTTGACAGCGCCCACATCTCCGCGCACCATCACAGTTACATACCCGCCGCCCACATACTCGGAGCCAATCAGGACAACGTTGGCGGCTTTTACCATCGCATCGGCGGCTTCGATTGCGCCCACCAGACCTTTGGTTTCAACCATTCCTAAAGCGATTAATGCAGTATCAAATGCCATTTCATACTCCTTATGATTTTATGACAGATTATCTTTTTTCATTATTTCATTGACAATTTCCCATACGATTCGTTCGATTTCGCGTGGGGAAGGTTTTTGAGATTTTTCATGGGTGTAAGCCCCTTGCGGCGGGGGTGTCAATTCATAGGCCAGACGCTTAATATTGAATAAATGCTGTACGGTAACATTGTCGCCGGTGATTGCACCGCCAATTCCACCCGGTCCCAGCGTCAGGGAAGGCATGATGCCGGTGGTAAAACCAATCGCACCCAGGCTTGACATGGTGTTGACCGAAATCCGAAAGACCGGTTTTTCCAGGCCAAAAGCCATGATCACATTTTCATCGGTAGCATGGATCACGATGCTGTGCCCACGCCCGCCAAACTGGATCAGCTCGATGCACTTTTCACAACCCGCTTCCCATCCATCGGCTTCATACCATCCCAATACGGTGGTAAGTTTTTCGCGCGAAAGAGGTTCATCTTTGCCAATTTTATTGAGTCTGGCGACCAGAATTCGCGTCTGTTCCGGTACGTCGAAACCGGCCATCCCGGCCAGATACTGTGGTGATTTACCTACCGTGGCGGCGTTGATTGTACCGTCCGGGTAAAACAGGAGTTTTCGCAGCAGCTCGGTTTGCCCGGCATCTACAAAGAAAGCACCGTTTTCCTTCATTAATTCCACCAACCGGCCGGCAATGGGCCGGTCCGCGATGACGGCCTGCTCGGTGGCACAGATGGTCGAGTGGTCAAAGGCCTTGCTATAAACGATGTAGCGGGCAGCCTTTTCGAGATCCGCCGAGCGATCCACGTACGCGGGCACATTTCCCGGCCCAACCCCGTAAGCAGGTTTCCCCACCGAGTGGGCAGCCTTAACCATATCGCTTCCGCCTGTTGCCAGGATCAACGATACATATTTGTGGCGCATCAATTCCTGCGTGCCTGGCAAGGAGATATTTTGCATACAGGAAATCAAACCGGCCGGAGCACCTTGAGCCACAGCCGCATCCGCCAGGAGACTTGTTGTCTCATTGGAACATTTTACAGCAGATGGATGCGGGGCGAAAACAATCGCGTCACGCGCTTTCACCGCGCTCAATGCTTTTGCCATGATCGTGGACGTTGGATTGGTGCTGGGCGTCAGGGCAGCGATGACACCCATAGGCCAGGCAATTTCATATACCTTTTTGATCGGGTCATGATTCACCACGCCGACTGTCTTGATATCACGTATACTGTCCCACACGTATTTCGAACCAAATTCGTTCTTGATTTTCTTGTGCAGCGGTACACCATAACCGGTTTCTTCATTCGCCATACGCCCCAGGCGTTCGGAAGCCCGGAATGCTGCCTCCGCCATCGCCTCACAAACCCGGTCGACATCCACCTGCGAAGCTTTAGCCCAGGCAAGCTGCGCCTGACGGGCGGAAGTCGCCAGATCGCGTGCTTCTTGCATGGAAACGAGGTCTTTATCGAGCGCCATTCATGATCCTTCTCAGCTCAGGATTTCCTGAAAGTTGTCTTTCCATCCACTTCCAAAGAATCAATGATGGCCATGATCACCGCATCCACCGGTCGATTCTTGGTAATTTCAGTCTGGCGGGCACTGGAACCGGAAGCAGTCAACACCAAGTCACCTACTCCGGCATCGAGGGTATCCACGGCGACATAAGGTTTGCCGTAGGCCTCCCCTGTTTCATCGGTAGGGCGAACAATCAGCAATTTTTGACCAACAAGGTTCTGATCCTTGATAGTAGCTACCGTAGTTCCAATCACACGAGCTATTTGCATAACGGTCTCCTGTAAAGGGTGTTTCCCTTTTTTTCGCCTGAAAGACATCCCTGTGGGAATGATCAATAGCTTTTCTTTTCGCCCGTCTCTGCTATGCCGGCAATAATTTTGACACCGGCACTGGCGCCAAGCCGGGTTGCTCCTGCCGCAACCATGCTCTCCGCAATAGAGCGGTCACGTATACCTCCGGATGCTTTCACTCCTATTGCCGGTCCAACCACACGCCGCATGAGGGCCACATCCTCCACGGTTGCTCCACCGCCCGAAAAACCGGTCGATGTCTTGACAAAATCTGCACCTGCTTCCTTGGAAAGCAGGCAAGCGATCACCTTTTCTTCTTCATCCAATAAAGATGTTTCGATGATAACCTTCACCAATGCATGGGCATTGTGGCCTGTAATCACCACTCCCCGAATATCCCGGGCAACCAATTCAAGATCCCGCGACTTCAACGCACCGATATTGATGACCATGTCAATTTCTGAAGCACCGTCTTTCAAGGCAGTCTGGGCCTCGAAAACTTTTACATCGGGTGAAGTTGCTCCCAGAGGAAAACCGATCACCGTGCAAACCTTGACATCGGTGCCTTTTAATAATTCTGCACATAACTTGACGTGGGTGGGGTTTATACAAACCGAGGCGAAGTGATACTTGCGCGCCTCGTAACATAATTGAGCAATCTGGTCGTGGGTTGCATCCGGTTTTAGCAGAGTATGATCGATCAGACGGGCTATATTCGTGTCGGCAGGGATCTTTCCCAGCGTGGAAGTGAGGCGTTCAGCACCTGCATTGACCACTTTCCCCACCGCATCAAAGCAGGTCACCACACACAGTCCCTCTGCACAGTTGCGTGAACAATACTCGCTTTTGGGATGAGCCTTGCTGTACTCCTGTTCTTCCAGGGCGATCAAGACCTCTCGGGTAATGACTTCGACAATTTTTTCTACCGACTTTACATCCAGGGGCATTTCAACATCCGCCTTTCAAATAAAGCTTTTCCACTTCACCGATTTTATCCACCCGGCGGGCATGTCTGCCTCCGCCAAATTCTGTCGTCAGCCAGGTATCCACAATCAAAACAGCCTGGTTTTGTCCAATCAGCCCGGCTCCCAGGGTCAGCACGTTGGCGTCATTATGTTCGCGGCTGTTGACAGCAGTGGCGTAATCGTAGCACATCGCCGCGCGTACACCCGGAACCTTGTTGGCTGTCATGCAACTGCCAATACCGGCTCCATCAATCATGATGCCGCGCCACGCCTGCTTTCCACTGACCAGTTTAGCAACGGCATGCGCAAAATCAGGATAATCCACAGCATTGGAATCATTGGGGCCACAGTCAGTCACCAGGTAACCTTTTTCAAGCAGGTGTTTCTTGAGCTTCTCCTTCATGTCGTAACCGCCATGATCTGAACCGATGGCAACGGTTCTTTCAGAAGCACCCGGTTGAACAGAAGCAGCCACAGGCTGGCTGATT
>JAJFTV010000104.1 GCA_021372725.1 Chloroflexota bacterium
CCACGTGAGGTGGCTCATGCCCGGAAAAATTGTCAATCACTTTCGCATTTTACTGGCACAAAAAGCAACCAAGCAGCAGCAAAACATCGCTCTGATGGACGTGCAGCGCGAGACAGGTATTGCCTGGTCAACACTGAACTCTTGGGCAAATAACCAGGTAACCCGCTATGATGCACCGGTAATTCAAGCAATGTGCGAATATTTTGATTGCCAGGTGGGGGATTTATTAGTTTACGAAAAAGAAACCATTCCTGCTCTGTAAAAAAATCACAATGATTCAAACCGACGGAAACTATGACTTACAACGAATCTGATACTCGCGCATACTTAATTGATCCCAAACTTGAATCCGCTGGTTGGGGAAGTGAATTAGTCAGAAGAGAACACTTCTATCGCCGGGACGTGCAATACACAGCCGGAAGAATTGTTTTACACGGCGACCGAGCTCATCACCGAGAAGGTCGGAAAATTGATTATCTTTTAAGGTATACCGACTCATTTCCATTAGCTGTCGTTGAAGCAAAGGAAGAAGGATTATCGGCTGAAACTGGTCTTGAGCAGGCAAAAGCTTATGCAAAAGATTTGTCAGTCCCATTTGCGTTTTCGACAAATGGCCACAACATCATTGAATATGACTTCTTTACATTAGACAGTCAAAACATAGATCATTTCCCCACCCCCGATGAGCTTTGGAATCGATGGATGATCAATACCGGCTTGAAATCTCAAGGAATTGCCCAGAATCGTGCTAGGTATAGCCTAGATGATGCAACTGATCGACGACAAAACCCACTTTTATATCCTTATTGTCCTGAAACAATTACAGGAAAGAGTATCAGATATTTTCAGGAAGCAGCTATCAATCAGATAATTCGCCGAATTGTAAAAGGTCAGAAACGAATCTTGCTTGCCATGGCCACTGGTACAGGAAAAACCTTCACGGCCATGCAATTGGTATGGAAGCTGATCAAGTCAAGCTGGTTGCAGCGTCAGCACCCAGATCGACCAGGAAGGATTCTTTTTCTAGCTGATCGAGTGGTGCTTCGTGATCAATCCTACAATGCGTTTGCTCCATTTGCCCGAGATGGAAATGATCCTCGATGGTTGATTGAAGGCCATCCCCCCATTTTGACAAGGGATCTTTATTTTGGAATCTACCAATCCCTTTGGATTGAAAATGATCAAGGAAAACGATTATTTGAGTTGTTTCCCAAGGATTTCTTTGATATCGTCATCATAGACGAAGCGCACCGGTCAGGTTTTGGTACCTGGCAGGAAATTTTGAAGCATTTTGGCGATGCCATTCATCTCGGCATGACGGCAACCCCAAAAACTACAGATAATGTGGATACTTATGACTATTTCTGTAGAGATGAGCCCGAAATACTCATAGATGCTGAAGATCCCTCGAAAGGTTCTCGCCGCCAGGCAGCTTATGAATACAGTTTGGGACGGGGCATAGAAGATGGTTTTCTTGCTACTTACAAAGTACACCGGGTGCGGACCACTGTTGATCAGAACGGCTTGAAACTTCAGGAAGCCGTCGAGCAGGGTGCGGAAGTTTTCGTTCCTGAAGATGCAGAGACACGGGAACTATACACCACGCCGCAATTTGAACGCGAAATTACTGTTCCGGATCGTACCAGGGTGATGGTGGATCACCTGGCAGGTTTGCTAAGGAAATTTGGGCCAACAGAGAAAACCATGGTTTTCTGTGTAGATATTCCCCATGCTCAACTGGTAGCTAGATTATTAAATGATGCATTAGGTCATCTGGGGTTGCAGCCTTATGCGGTACCCATTGTGGCAGAGGAAGGGCAAGCTCCAGTTTGGCTGCAACAATTCCAGGACAGTGATCATGCCACTCCGGTTGTAGCCACAACCGCGGAATTATTAAGCACGGGTGTAGATGTTCCGGCTTGTCGCAACATTGTGTTCATGAAAACCATCTCTTCTCCGGTTCTGTTCAAACAGATTATTGGGCGAGGCAGCCGAGTGGATCCGGCTACAGACAAGCTGTGGTTTAGAATTATCGACTACACCGGGGCCACTCATCTATTTGATGAGTGGGATCGTCCTCCTGGCCCTGCTCCCGAGGTTCCTCAAGGACCACAGAGCGCATCGATCGAGGGACGTATCTCAAAGGTTGAAACCGGAGAAACGATCGTCGGAGCAACGGTAACACTGACTACCGGTCCAAACGCACAGAGGGGGCCAATTCGATCCGATGAAAACGGCTGCTTCCGTTTTACTGATCTGCCCGAAGGTAGTTTGACTCTGATTGTCAGCGGAACTGGTTTTCGGCGCCGACAGCTACAAGTTCAGACCCTTGCAAATGAAACCACAACGGTGGACGTTGAATTAAGCCCTGAAGGTGAACCGGTCGGCCGTATTCGCGTCGAAGGTCTTGAAGTACGAATCGCCGACGAAGCTGTCTTTGTCATCGAAGGCTCAGGACAGCAGCTCACCCAGCAGCAGTATCTGGATTACACTCGAGAAAAAGTGCGGCAGGTTAGCCAGGCTCAGAAGATAGATGATCTGCGCAATACCTGGATCAATGCCACAACGCGCAGAAAGCTGCTGACTGACCTTCAAGCCGCTTCGGTTTATGTGGATGTGATCGCTGACGTGCTTGGTCAAAGCGAAGCGGACCAGTTTGACCTGCTGGGACATTTAACCTTTGGCACACCCTTGCGAACCCGCTCTGAAAGAGCTGCAGCTTTCATAAACCGCGAATCGCGATTTCTTCAAACTCAACCTAAACCGGCCCAAGAAGTCCTGCTGGCCTTATTGGAAAAATACCGTGCAGTTGGTGTGGATGAAATTAGCGATCCAAGAATCTTTCGCTTACCACCTTTTTTTGAAATGGGGCAAGCACCTGGCGTAGCACGCCGCTTTGGTTCGTTGCCTAAACTACAATTGAATTTAGCCGAGTTGCAGAGACGTATTTACAATTAGTTGAACTAACTTACTGCGATAATTAGTCCTAAACTAATTATCGCAGTATAATAGTGCAAATGATGAACAATGAACCCCGTTACTCACAATCGCTGGGCTTATTGTTGCTTGAGGCAGCAGTTAAGGAATTTGGTCCTTTGTTTACATTGGAGCAGATCAAGCCGCTTGCCAACACGCAGAGACTATCAACCAGCCACCTCCGTTACCTGTTAAGCACATTGGCTGATGCCGGTTGGATTGAGATCCTGAAGCGCGGTACCTATTTGGTCAAGAGTCCATTGTATTCTGAAGAAGTCCCGGTTTATGCGATTGCTGCGGCATTAATTCAGCCGATAGCGATCAGTCACTGGTCAGCTTGCGCCCACCATAGTTTTACAACACAGAACCCGGTCATGGTGCAGGCAACAACCCCAACGAAGGTGATTACACCTGAAATGCGGCTTGGAAAAGCACACAGTCCGAGAGGCCGAGCTGTGTGGACAGTCTCAGGACATGATTTTGAATTCATCCATATTTCCCCCAACCTCTTTTGGGGATTCCAGAAAATGTGGGTAAACTCATGGAAACAGGTGAATATTACCGATCGCGAACGTACCGCCCTGGATTTAATCGCCCGTCCAGATATTTTCGGCGGTTTCTCCGCCGCGATTGAAATTCTGGAAAACGCCATTAACCAAATCAATGTGGATCAATTGGTCGATTATGCCTTAAAGTACGATGTAGGCTCTGTGATCA
The DNA here is from genome assembly GCA_021372725.1 of Chloroflexota bacterium. GTDB lineage: Bacteria > Chloroflexota > Anaerolineae > Anaerolineales > Anaerolineaceae > JAJFTV01. The sequence goes on from JAJFTV010000104.1 coordinate 3,694, forward strand.
AGCGATTGGGTTGGTCACTTGAAAATCTTGGCTATACGGGGAACAGCCTCGAACGTTTACGCGTATATCCAGTAAAACGGTACTATCGATTGGATCCCAGCCTTGAAGAGACAAATGCTAATAAAAATTCTCGTTGGCATATATCTGAAAATCTAAAAAGGTCCTAAATGCCAAGCGTACCTCAATTAATTCGATCAGTCACCCAAAAGACACAAGTTCAACAATACATCGTTGAAAAGGACTACGCATTGAGTTACCTGCTGGCTGCAATCACTTCTACAGATGGTCTGGGCGGGAACCTGGTATTGAAAGGCGGTACGGCGTTAAAGAAGCTTTATTTTGCGGATTACCGCTTTTCTGAAGACCTGGATTATTCGACACGGGTGATAGGTCCGATCCAACAGATTAATGAGACAATGGAAACGGTTGTTCACTCCATGGGCGAGATGTTGAACGAACGCGGGCCGTTTCAAGTTGAATTGGAACCGCTTCTATTGAAACAACCACATCCAGGCGATCAAAAAGCTTACCTGGTGCGAGTACAGTTCCCGGAGCAGCGACAACCGTTATGCCGGCTCAAGGTGGAGATCACGGTGGACGAACCCATTCTTACACCAGTGGAAATTCGCCCCGTTCTGCATGGGTTTGCTGAGGAGATTGATGTACGCATCCCGGTGTATTCTCTGACAGAAATCACCGCAGAGAAATTACGAGCACTTTTACAGAGCAAAGCACGGTTGCAGGAACGCGGTTGGGGCGCCAGCCGCGTGTGCCGGGATTATTACGATCTGTGGAACCTGCTGCAGCTTCCTGGGGTAAAATCGCCGGATTTAATTCCTTTACTAGCGCAGAAATGCGTCGTGCGCGATGTAGCGTACGCCTCTCCGGAGGACTTCATCTCGGAGGACTTGTTGGCTGTGGCCCGCGCTGAATGGGCGCAGCAGCTCTTACCCTTTGTGCCGGATGCGCCCCTGGCTGAAGAGCTTTTAGCAAAGGTACAATCATTGATCTTATCGATATGGGAGTGACATTGTGGCATTAACCAACGGACAAACCCGCGAAACCCTCGCCAATGACATGTGGCAGGCCTGCAAAATCCTGCGCCGCGACAACAATTGCGGCGGAGTGATGGAATATATTGAACATTTAGCCTGGCTGCTCTTCCTGCGCTTTTTGGATGCCCAGGAAGA
>JAJFTV010000127.1 GCA_021372725.1 Chloroflexota bacterium
GCAGGATGTACCAGGTTCAACTGCACATCCTCATCGGGTGCAATGGCCTGGAAACCTGCACTTTCCAAATATTGGGGATACAGCTTAACCCGGTAGGTTCCGGTGGTGGAAAGAACACCGATCCTTGATAAATTTCTGTGAACCTGCCGGATATGTGCAATCGTCTCATCGAGCATATTGATAAATTTGATTTTCGAGCCGGCAGCAGACAGGTCTTCCTGCATACGGTTGAAAATGAGCGGTGCATGTGCTGTGTTGCACGGGATCGCCGCCAGGCTGGCGCCTGCTTTTTCCAGCTCAAGTACCTGCAAGGCAATCGCTGATCCCGGATTGGGGAGACTGTTGTCCAGCAAATATGCCGTTCGATCAGGCAACTGTGAAGACTCAAACCAGCCTATCACATTCAGGTGATCTGCATCTCCTTCAGCCTGTGTCTGCTCAAAGATCTTTTTTAATAAATCCAGCCCAGCAAAGGGGCCGGCACCGGCAACAACTCCAATTGTTTTCATTTACTGCATCGGATTGTTAGCGGCCCAATCCTCGCCAAGGATCACCACAATATCCGATGACGCATCGGGGTTGTACTGGTTGTAAATACGGCTGGAGGAAATTCCCAGCAGATCCGAAAGATACAGGATAGTGTAGGGTTTCCCGTTATAGATGATCATTTCAGAAACAGAATGAATTTCCGCAGCATTTGTCTCTTCCACAATGGTAAGGCCTTGCGCACCGAAATATTGTGACGTTTGTGAAGCCAGACCGCCGCTGCTGGTTCCATTTTGAATTGAAATTCGTGCTTTTTCCTCCTGGATCAGGGCTGCATCGTCACTGGTCAGGGTGGCTGCCACGGGGCTGATGGTACCGCCATCCGCAAAGATTGAATCACGGATCATGCGAACCTCGTCAGGGATGGGGATCAAAATGGATTGCCCGTCGGCGGTCATTGTCATCGTCACTACATCCTCGGTGATGGTGGCCCGCTTGATATTCTTCTCCGGGTTGGGAATTTTGGAAACCGTCCAGACCAATTGAATGGCCTGCTGTAAATTCATATTCGTCTTGATCCCTGCTGAAAGTGTCTTGTAAAGGGCAGGCGCCTTGGCAACCAACTTGGGAACCGAATAATAATTCTTGATATTATCCAGCACAGCCATGACCACTTGCTGCTGTCGCTGTGCCCGGTCAAAATCACCGCCATCTGTATGCCGTGCGCGGGCATAGGCCAGTGCCTGGGGTCCATCCAGGGTCTGCACACCCTTCTTCAAACGAATGGTATTGTTCGGCCCAATAGGATCAATGGTTATTGCCGCCGGAACATTGATATCCACACCGCCAATTTCGTCAATAAATTCTTCAAAGGCCTGAAAATCAATCTGGGCATAGAAATGAATCGGTATCCCCAGGAATTGTTCCACCGTATCCACTGCCAGGGCGGGACCGCCTCCAGGCAGTTTGTTGGCTTCACCCAGGAAATAAGCGGTATTGATCTTGCCGTAATCAAACCCGGGGATTTCCACCCACATATCACGCGGGATGGAAAGCATGCCGGCCGAGAGTGTGTTCGGATCCAGCGTGACCACAATCATGGAATCGGTGCGCGGGATATCCCCAGCTTCCCAATCGCGGTAATCAAGACCCATTACCAGCATATTTACCCGGCTTGCGCCGTCCCACTCTTCTGCCTGCAGGCCGCCGGCATCCTGAAGGGGAACCTCGTATTCCTCTCCTTCCGGAATGTATCCCTCTTCCATTTGTTGATCGGCGTTCGATGCAACAGGGACACCTGGAAGTTCGGTGGATGACCATGAAAGAACGAGGCCTTTAACCAGGTTGAAAGCCAAAACTCCAGCAGCAATTGCTATCACGATGAACAGGCCTGTCAGGCCAATGACTAACGGGCTGGCACCTTTTTTCTTTGGGCTAGTTTTCGGGCGCGAGCCAGGGGGTGTTGCCATTCTTATAGGTTGTGACATAGATATATCGCTTTATCCGACCGTTGAAGGGAATAAATCATGAAAATCCATTGGTGCAAGATATATACCACAAAAACAGGAAACCGGATATTGAAAAGTTATTTGATTTCAGGAGGAGGGATGGGAAGATCCTCGACAGGGGTCTGGATCCATTTATCGCCTTCGTCGATCAGCATAATGGGGATATCGTCATTGATCGGATATTTTCGCCCACAGTCCCTGCAAACCAGCCAGGCATCTCTTACCAGATCCAACAGACCTTCCTTGTCCTGCACACAAACCGGACAGCGTAAAATTTCAAGCAGCTCTTGACTTACCATACTTCCTCCACATTGATTCGATTTATTTTACCATAAGGAAAAAAGACGAAAGGGTGTGATAAGATTTCACTATGGTTGATAAACACCTGCTTCGCCCCTGGAAAACCCTTGAACGCCGGTTGGTCCACAATCACGGCCGGTTTTTGAAGGTCGAAAACCATGTGGTCGAGCTGCCGGATGGCAGGATTATCACCGATTGGGCCTGGCTGGATATCCCCGATGCAGTTATTGTTCTGGCAAGGACGCAGAGGCGTCAATTTGTTTGCTTCCGGCAAACCAAATATGCTGTACAGGGCATCACCTTTGCGCCGGTGGGGGGAATGATCGAACAAGGGGAAGAACCCATCACGGCGGCAAAACGTGAATTGCAGGAAGAGACCGGTTACACTGCACCGATCTGGAAATCGCTCGGCAGCTATGTATTGGACCCCAACCGCGGGATTGCCACGATGCACCTGTTCCTGGCGCTGGATGCCGAAGAGACTGCCCAGCCCATCCAGGATGACCTGGAGGATCAGGAATTGCTCCTGTTGAGCCAGGCTGAATTACAACATACCCTGGAGCAGGGCGAATTTAAGGTGGTATCCTGGGCGGCGACCGTCGCGCTGGCTTTGAATTATTTGAATTCGTCCTATGCCTAAGCAGCCCGTCATTTCAGTATCTGGTGGGCTCGGGGTGGAACAGGAAAGCATTTCGATCAGCCCGTATTATCACCCCTCCGCCCGCCCTTCATCCGCCAATTCAGCATGGAAAATTTAATAAATTTGGAGAAAATCCGGGCAGCAGTGAAAATTCAACCCGCATCATGTCGCAGCCACCTGTAACGATCTTTTTTTAACCCCCAATATGAGAATAGCTCGGAGAGCCATTCTCAAAGGAAGAATTTTCGCAATGTGGTCGATGTGTAATCGGCGGGGCTGCCATTCAAAACATGAATCTCGCTGCCCTGCCCCTGTGGAGAGCATGCGAAACATCCGCCCGAGAACTTGGTGAGTAATTGACTCATTGTGCAAACATGCCCTTGGGTGGATTCCCCCCTTCGGTCGGAATGACAACCATACGAAATGATTTCTATTTTGTCATGCCCCATTACGTTCGCCAATTGGTGGATGTAAGATGGAAAAACCTTAATTCCAGAAAATCACTTTTTTACCACGCAGCTCTTCCAGTTCAACCGGTAAACCATAAAGCCGGCTCAGGTTTTCAGGCGTCAGCATCTCTTCAACTGTCCCCTCTGTCAGGGGCTGGCCTTTTTCCACCAGGACAAGGCGGGTGCATAAAAGGGACGCCAGTTCCGGGTCATGTGTGGTCAATAAAATCGTCACACCCTGCTCATGCAGCGATCTCAAGATACGGATCAGGCGGGCCTTGTTTCCCAAATCGAGATGGGCTGTGGGTTCATCGAGGAGCAAGATTTGCGGTTCCTGTGCCAACGAGCGGGCGGTTAGCGCCAATTGCCGTTCACCCCCGCTGATCTCCAGCATCGAGCGCTGCTCAAAACCTTGCAGACCCACCCGTTCCAAGGCCGCCAGGGCAGCCGTGACATCCTTCTCGCCCGGCATTTCAAGCGGCGGGAGATAAGGTGCCCGACCCAGCAGCACGTACTCCAGTACCGTATATTCAAAGGCGATGGCTTCACTTTGTGGCACCAGCCCCAATCGCCGGCCCAGCTCCTGCCGTGGATATTCCCTCAGCGGGCGGCCTTCCAGTTCCACCCGGCCGGAAGAGGGACTCAGCCAGCCCAGTGCCAGGTGCAGCAGGGTTGTTTTGCCGGCGCCGTTGGGTCCCAATAAACCGGTGACGGCAGCGCGCTCAATCGACAGCGAAACGTCTTGAAGAACCGGCGCATCTGCCCGGTAACCGAAACTGAGGTGATTGAAAGCGAGGATCACCGTCATTTCTGCACCTTGATGCCGTGCGCCATTAAAATCAGAAAGATCGCCGCTCCCAGCAGTGAAGTCAAAATACCCAGCGGAATCTCTCCCGCCAGGAGAATGCGCGCCAGATCGTCGCAAGCCAGGGTGAAGATGCCGCCCAGCAGCATGGCACCCGGAAGCGAATAACGGGCATCGGCTCCAAAAACCCGCCGGGCAATGTGCGGCATGATCAATCCCACCCAGCCGACTACGCCGGCCACCGAGATGACCGCTGCGGTGGGCAGTACGGCTGCCGCCAGCAGCAACGCCCGCTCGCGTCCCACCGATACCCCCAGCGAATGGGCGGCCGTATCACCCAGTGAAAGCAGGTTCAACCGCCAGCGCATTGCAAGGCTGACCAGCAAGCCCGCTGCCACCAGCGGAATAATCGTCAGCGCCTTGCTCCAGTTCAGGTTGGAAAGCCCTCCCAGCAGCCAGAAGGTGATCTCCGGCAGTTGGCTGAGGGGGTCGGCCATATATTTGAGGATGCCCACCCCGGACGAGAAAAGAGCCGAGACGGCAATACCGCTCAAGACCAGCCTCAACACCCAGCCGCCGTACCGTATTTTCCTTGCCAGCAGGTACGAGAATGCCAGTCCGGCGATGGCGAACACCGCCGCAAAACCTTGCACCAGCCAGGCTGCACTTCCCAGAAATACAATGCAAAAAGCTGCTCCAAAAGCAGCTCCCTGCGATACGCCCAGAAAACCCGGCTCAACCAGCGGGTTGCCAAACAACATTTGCAGAATGGTCCCCGCCACAGAGAGTGACATCCCCAGCATGACAGCCGTCAGGATGCGCGGCAGCCGCAGATTCCATACCAGCCGCTGTGCCAGCGGGTCATTGGCCAGTGTTTGCAGATCGATAAAACGCACCGCCGGGTAGCGGCCAATCAACAGTGAAAGCCCCATAAAAACCAGCAAAACCGCTGCCAATCCCCACAGCAATCTGCGGCGGCGCAGCGTATCGGCAGCCCAGAAATGAACCCCACTTGCAGCGGTTGTTTGGAGCTGATTGTTCAGGGCAGGTCACCTTTAAA
>JAJFTV010000128.1 GCA_021372725.1 Chloroflexota bacterium
GTGAAAAATGATCGATTCAGGTTTTCTTTGGAATTTATCACCTTCCCATGAGTGAGTGGCGATAACATGGAGAACTTCTTCAGGAATACCAAACTGATAACTGAGTGCTACACCTGTAAAAGGATGGCGTAAATTCTGGTACATGTCTGAAAATTCATATTTTCCATCTCTTTTTCGAAACTCGATGAGTTTCCCAACATCGGCCAGCAGCGCACCCGCCACCAAAACATCATGGTCAATTTTGTATCGATTCCCGTACATTTCAACAAGAACATCTTCCATAGCCAGGCAAAGCCGGCATACCACACGAACATGTTCCGGGAATGAAATATCCACATCTTCGACCAGCAGCGTGTAAGGGAGTGTCTTCAGATCTTCCAAAGACCAGCCACCCAACTTCATAGCCTCTTCCCACACCCGCGCCACTTTGCTACGTAATTCATCATCACGAATTTCGTCTAGTTCAGGAACCAGCTCGGTCAGATCCATTACTCACCTCTATCATCAATAGATCGATCTTCAGCACCGGTATAAACATGAGAATCAAGTTGTATATTTCTCATGCGAGGTTGCGTCATTTTTTCTTCATAAGCCTGAGCGCACAAACCCGGCACGCGCGCAATCATGAAAAATGCGTTGGCCAGGTCCTGTGGGATATTCAAATCCACCAGGATGGCTGCAATACCGCCGTCTACATTGATGGGCAAAGGTTTTCCTTGATCTGCGAATGCCCTGGAGATCGATTGCATCATTCTTACGCCATCGGCAGAAATGCCGGCTTTTTCGGCCAGCTCAAAGAGTCTGGCCGTACGCGGGTCATTGGTGTGAATCCTGTGACCCACCCCCGGCATGTGTTTTTTGGAATTGATCCACTCACTTACAACTTCTTGAGCGGTTGTCTCGATTTTTTCCGGAGTTCCGGCGCGCTCGATTGCATTTTTTATAACACCCATCGCATTGTAAATTGCGCCACCGTGAAAATCATTGATGCACAAAATTCCTGAAGCAACGGCTGCGTTGATAGGTGCACCGGTAGAAACAGCGTTCCGCGCTGCCAGAGCAGAGGGAGGTTTTACTCCGTGGTCGATGGATGAGATGAAGATGGCATCCAAAAGGTCACTAACCTCCTTGCCAGGGATTTCGCCGGTAAACAAGAGATAGATTGCCTGCGAGAAGGTCAACTTTCCCATTAATTCATCGATCCGGTAGCCGCGAACCCGGATTTCATTCGTTTTTACGCTTGTGATTTTCGTTTCCCATTGTTCAGCCATCTTATTTATCCTCCGAAAGGAATCCCATGTTGGATCAATACTTGTTTTGTCACTTCGGGTATATCCCCAAAATTATCGACCACATATACGCCAGCCTCATTCAGAATTTCCACCTTGCCGGCATGAGACCCGCGATTGCCTTCCACAATTGCTCCTGCATGGCTGAAGCGGGTCCCGCTGCGGGCCGCCTTTCCCCCGATAAATGCAACCACCGGTTTGGTGATCTCTCCGGCCATCATCAGTTCAGCCAACTGCTCTTCCTGGCTGCCTCCAATTTCCCCGAACAATACCAAAGCCCGGGTTTCATTATCTTGTTCGAATAGCCTGGCCAGTTTGGGAAAGGTCAATCCGACAATCACATCCCCACCGACATGCACCATCGTCGTTGTTCCAATTCCTGCCTGCCCTAGATAATAACCGATGGCAGAGGTAACGCCGCCCGATCTCGACATGATACCCACCGGCCCCTGGAAAAACCATGCTTTTGCCGAGGAGGCACGTCCCCCAATCATTCCAAGAACCGCTTTTCCAGGAGAAATAATGCCCAATGTATTGGGGCCGATGAACCCGGCTCCATTCTGCTTGGCTGCAGCAGCGATTTCCATCACATCCCAAACCGGTACACGGTCAGGCACAATCAGCAGCAGTTTTACTCCAGTTTCTATCGCTTCGAGAGCCGCTTCGCGTACAAAAGGTGCCGGCACAAAGATGACACTGGCATCGATTTGCCCGCTGTTCTCCCAAGCCTCGCGTACGGTATCGTAAACAGGTATATTATCGACCGTCTCACCCCCTCTGCCGGGTGTGACACCTGCAATGACCTGTGTTCCGTACTCGCACATCAACCTGGTTCGAGCAGTACCTTCCCGGCCAGTAATTCCTTGCACCAAAACACGTGTATTTTTATCGATCAAAATGGACATTTATTTCGCCTCCAAACCGGGTACTGGAAGGGTTATTTTCCCACCGGCATTGCCTTCAAAGAAACATTCCACTTCGCACACCAGACACTCGGAACATTTTCCTTTTTTGGCTTCCTCCGGCGTAATATTGAGAACTGGCACATCATTTTCCAACTTTAATATCTTTGAGACGCAGGCTGATACACAAACCTTGGTAGTACATTGTCGGCATTTTTGATAGTCATAGGATACTGTCCCCCCAGTTACCGTGTCGAACTTGTAGCTCGAATGATGATCGGTAATTTCTTTTTTGGATGGACGTCGATCAGTTATGGCAACTGAATTATTAATCAACGTTTTTAGCCGAATGGCACAAAAATCGGGTGTTTCATTTTTTCCATAACTTTCCAACGGGGCCGGAATGAATGGGCGTGCCCGCTCCATAATGTGGATCGCCAGCTCCTCGGCATTTCCTCCCAGCCTGATCACCGCCGGTACAGTCAGAGGTTTTTCCATAAAGGCTTTCACCAATCCGCGTGCACTGTGAAATTGCTCCTGCGAAGCAACGCCTGCGCCGCATAAGAAATATCCATCGATATTGGATTGTGAAAGAATGATCCTGGCTGCGCGATACAATTTTGAGGCAGGCGGATTCCCGCTGGTGTCGACAAAGTTTGCCAGGTGAAAACCCTGTTTCATGACGGCATCCATGCTCATCATGGAGCCGCCGCCCCCTGCACCATGAAATCCGATATATCCGTCTCCCTTCTCAAAGTCCTGCTCCATCTGGATGAAAAAAAAGGTGCCCCGGTAGTCATTCTTTTCAACATTCCAGGCAATTTTCTCCAGTTTTGTCGGTGGACGGTCAAATTCGCGGGCTACTTCAATCCCCAGTTCCGGAAAGAGGTAAACGGCGTTATCATCCACCGTAAGGCGGCAGTCCGCGGCAAATAGCTGACCACTGGTTGTCAAGACGATCGGATTAATCTCGGCCACCCGTGCGTGATACCGCCCGGCAGCCTGGTACAGCTTAACCATCAAGCCGGCTAGTTGTGTCTGCAATTTTCCCCTTATGCCTGTTTTTCGGATCAAATCTCTTGCCTGATATTCCCTCAGACCAATTTGAACGTTGATGACCGTTTTTGCAATGGCTTCAGGATATTGCTGACTGATTTGCTCTATTCCAGATCCTCCCCTGGACGAAAAGATCATCACCGGGGATTGAGACACATCATCGATGATCAAACCGGCGTAGAACTCTCTCTCGATTTGCAGCTTTTCTTCCACCAGAACATGCTCGATCATGTGCTGCCCGATGTTTTTCCCCAGCATTTCAGATGCTGCGGATAAGGTTTCCGCTTTTGTGCTGGCAAAGCGGATCAGCCCCAATCCAGCCCGGCCGGTTACCCATGCCTGCCCTTTTATAACTACATCTTGATCAAACCATTCATCCATCTCTTTTATTTCTGAAACATTACTGATCACCTTCCCATTTGGAACCGGGATGTCGAACTTTTTCAAGATTTCCTTACCCTGATATTCATATAACTTTACCATTCGTATCTCCCGTGGCATCGCATTTACGGATAATATTCGAGTATCACACCCGCTGTCTGATAAATATGTTCCAACTGTGAGGCAATCTCTGCCAATCTCTTGCCAACCTGTAAAGTATCCATTTTCCGCAAACGAATTTCAGGGTCGATCAGACTGATGGCTGCCTGAGCGTTTCCATCTTTCCCCAATATTGGAGCTGAAATCGATGCCCCGTCCTCTATTCTTTCAGAATAACTATACGCAAAGCCATATTTTTTTATCTCGTTTATTTGCTCGAGAAGTTGCTGCGGCTCCCGAAATGTGTTTTCTGTAGCGGCAGTATCAGCGAGAAGCGAATAAATTTCCTGAATTTCGTGTTTCGAGGAAAATGCCAGAATTGCCTTGCCGGTACCCGCCCAATGCAAATAATAACGCTCACCCAGTACCGGATTTACCCGATACTCCTGTTGGCAGGGTACCTGGGCAACGAAGGTATAGCGGAAGTGTTCATCGTTCGATTTTGAGCACATCCGGTGAGAATTCCCGTAAACCAACGTGCAGTAATTGCAACAGATTCTCCCAATCTGAAATCCGGGCAACACCAATGGCACTATGGGCATTTCTCCCTGGAACCGAGATGGATATAGCCGGAATCCCGCCCTGCTGTAAATGCATTGCCCCGGCATCGGTTCCACCGCTGCCCGCCTGGCGAAGTTGATAGGGTATCTGATGTTTCTCAGCAACACCGACAAAATGCCCAACCAGTCTGGGATCAGAAATTGTGGCCCGATCCATGGTATAAATCGCCGGGCCATAACCCAGTCGTGTATTGTACGTCACATTCTCGCTGTCATTCACCAGGTAATCATTCGCTGGTGTCGAATCCACAGCAATGGCGATGTCAGGATGAATATTATAAGCAGCAATCCGCGCCCCGCGTAAACCCACTTCTTCCTGTGTAGTAAAGGCACAATATAAATCCAGATTTTCCGGGGGATTTTTTAGAATCTCTACCAGCGTTGCCACACCCAACCGGTCATCCAATGCTTTCCCAAACATACTCTTGCCGTTTTCCCAGAATTCAGTTGCAAAAACAGCTCTGTCACCCAGCTCAAGTTTGCCCTTGATTCCAACATCGATGCGCAACGTTTCCAGAGGAACAGCACGCTTCATGTCCTCTTCACGAAGCAGGTGAATGGCTCGTGTTCCAATGACCCCAGGGATTCGTTTTTTCCCTGCATAAACCGCTTTCCCGGCCAATTGGCGTAAATCGATTCCACCAACCGGTTCAAATTGATATAAACCATCACCCTCTTCAACGGTAATCATCAATCCGATTTCATCCATGTGTGCAGCCAGCAGAACCTTTGCCGCCGGATGTACCATGGCCTTCTTGAATGTGATCAGATTCCCCATGTCATCTTCAGTAATTTCATCAGCAAATGGCTTGATCACTTCCTTCAGGATGTCTCTTATCGGGCCTTCGGCCCCGGAAACACCGCTGGCGTCAGATAGAGTCTTCAGGAAATCGAGTTGTGATTTTCCGATTTGGGGTAGTCGTGTAGTTGCTGTCATATTCGTAAACTCCTGGACTTGCCTTGATTTATATTTTTACCTGTCGTGTAATTTATCTGGTTTGCTGACCAGTTCCACCAGCAGTTTTACGGCATTGAGTACATCATTTTCAAAACCCGAAGGCCCGGATGCTTCGACCAGTTTCTTAATGAGTTGCTTCATAAACTGCTCCATCGACGAAAAACTCTTGACCTTCTGAAATTATAATCCACACTCCTCTTCAAAGTCTTTATTTTCCGCTTAATTTTCTCGTGTTAAAATCCTAGGCAGAATCTAAATTAACATGTTTCTGAGTAATGATTTCTGTCAATAAGGATTTTGTTGGTGGCTGAAAATTCTTTGCATGCAGGACTGAAAAATTATCTCCAGCTCCCGGGCGATAAAATTGAATATCCGATTGAAAGCTATATAATTGATATTGTCAGGGAGAATACTCTGTTTGAGATCCAGACCAAAAATTTTTATGCATTAAAACCCAAACTGTCAAAACTACTGGCGAACTACCCAATTCATATTGTTTATCCGATTCCCCTGCAAAAATGGATACGTCGCTTGGATGGAGATAAAATCCCAACCCGGCGAAGAAAATCACCTAAACACGGCTCGATCTATCATATCTTCAATCAGCTTGTTTACCTGACCGATTTTCTGGCGCACCCAAATCTGTTCATCGATGTATTTCTTATCGAGCAGGAAGATATCTGGCTGAACGACGGGAAAGGGAGCTGGCGCAGAAAAGGATGGAGTCTGACAGATCAACATTTGCTTAGAGTTGTTGATAAAATGGAATTTTCCGAACCAGGAGACTATATTGGCCTGATTCCTCAAAATACACCCGAGGTTTTTAGAAACATCGACCTGGCAGCGTCCGCAAAAATTCCCGTTTCGCTTGCCGGCAAGATGACTTACACCTTGTTACACGCAGGAATCCTTGCACATACCGGCAAGGCGGGAAAAACAAATTTATTCAGCTTGAAATCCAAGGATGGATTCACTGAATCGGATAATCCGGTAATCGAACAGTGAAAACGGATCCTTCGCCTTCTATGCTGTCGACCTCAATCTGCCCACCGTGCTGTTTGACAATTCTATGACAAATCGAAAGACCCAAACCGGTCCCTCTTCCGGGGTCTTTTGTAGTGTAAAACGGATCAAATATACGACTCAAACGCTCTGAAGGTATCCCGCGCCCGTTATCTGAAATTTTGATAATAATTTCATCATCCTCATGAAATGTGTTGATTACAATCTTCCCTTTCCCAGGCTCAACAGCATCCAACGCATTCAAAATTAAATTAACCCATACACTTTGAAGATTCCCGGCACTGGCAGTAATAATTGGCAAATCATGTTCGGGTTGAAAAACTAATTCTGTGTTGAGACCCATTGATACATGCCGAATCAATACGAGTGCTTTTGTAATTGTGAGATTGATGTCTGTGGGTTCAATATCAAGGCTTTCCCAACGCGCAAAATCCAGCAGGTTTCCCACAATATCCATCGAGCGCACACCAGCCGTGTTAATTCTTTGCAACAGTTCATGCCAATCATTTTCTGCCGGTATTTCTCGCAGAAGAATTTGGGCGTTTGCCATAATAACTGTAAGGGGATTGTTGATTTCGTGGGCAAAGCCGGCTGCCAATTGACCGACAGCAGCCATTTTTTCAGATTGAGCCACCAGCATTTCCATCCGATGTCTCTCGGTAACATCCCTCTCTACCAAAATAATCTGTGATACCTCTCCTTTTTCGTCATAAATCGGATAACTGTTGATTTCCCATTCAGAGAATTCTTTGCCAACGCCTTTTTCCTGCCTGTCTCGAGTGGTAACAATTCCTGTCTGCAAGGTCTTCAAAATCCGGCAATCCTGACAGGGTTGGCTTTGTTGATAGAGTGCCTGATAACAAACTTTTCCCACCAGCAATTGAGGCAATTTATCGATACGTCTGGATAGAGCCATATTCACTGCGTCAATCTCATATTTCCGATCAATGATGTAGATCATATCAGGGAGATTATCAAATAAACTCCTTAAGATATTTCTGGATCTCACCAGATCCTGGCGATTATTCTCCATTCTGGCGATGTCAGCTTTTTGCAATTCGTAAGCATTAATTTCCGGGATGACATCTTCCACAAGTAAATCATACACATCATTGAATATATTGCTCTGATCGGTAGAGCAGATTGCCTGATATTCATCAGAATCTAGAATTTTAAGAAGCCTGGTGATTGTATTCATAATCTCGGCAGCTATTACGATTATCTAAAGAGAAAATATGAATGTCTATTGATTCCCATCGTTTATGGTATAGCCATACCCTGCAACAGTTTTTATAAAAAGAGGGTTTTTGGGTTCAATTTCTATTCTTTCTCTCAAATTCTTGATATGCACTCGAACCAGGTCCGGGCTGCCCGCATCGGATGGATAATTCCACACTTCATCCAGCAGTCTTGCAGGCGAAAATATCTCTCCTGGATGGGCCATCAGATGATAAAGTAAATCGAATTGTACTGGCGTTAAGCGAATTTTTCCCTTGTCCGGCGTATCCAGTTCATAGCTATGCAAATAAAGTGTATATGCACCCATCGCAATTTTGTCGGATGATTTACTTTTTTCCGATTGTAGGATGGGTCCGTTTCTTTTATTGCTGAAAATATCATGGTCCTCTGCAATTCGATATCCAATGCCAATAGATTTCTGGTTATTGACTCTACGCAAAATGGCACGGATTCTAAGCGCCAATTCATCAATATTAAAAGGTTTTATCAGATAATCATCTGCTCCGGCCAAAAAACCGGCGATACGATCTTCATCTTTCACTTTGGCTGTCAGAAACAGGATCGGAATATCAGCCAGGACTGGGTCAGATCGCATTTCCTTACAGACAGCATATCCATCAAGACCCGGCATGATAATGTCCAATACAACCAGATCCTGGTGTTGTCTGCGGGCTAGTTTAAGCCCTTCAACACCACTGTTCGCTATTGTGATATGAAAATCACTGCTACGCAGTGAACGCTCAATGGTTTTTGCAACGATTTCATCATCTTCGATAATTAAAAGGTTCATATCCGTTGTGGGTTGTCATAGAATAGAATGTGAGATTGCCATGAACAATTAGCATTATACTTGATGCCAGTTGTATTATGTAGATTTCCAGTTTTTTCGTATACAGGATCAATTCGTTGAAAACATCTCAAACAGATCTAACCATCCAACAGGCAATTCAGGGCTTTCTTGACAGTTTGAACGGTTCGCGCAGTGCAAACACTGCCAGAACCTATGCAAATGGGATGGGTTTATACAAAATTGTGCTGGCCGACAATGGAATCGATATTGAAAGCACCCCGATTATTGAATTGAGCGAAGACACAATACTTTGGTTGATTGCCGATATGAAATTTCTCGCACCCACAACAGAGAGATTGTACCTTACATCTGTAACCCAGTTCTTTGAATATCTTTCTGCCGGACAATTGGCCAATATTAATTTATCACGCATAAAGCTACTGATCCATCAGCGTGCACGACGCCCGGGTGTACGTCTGCCCCAATTTCCTGTCACAGCCATAAAAACCGTATTGGCTCATGCAGAACAGTTGAATACTGTTCCCGTGGAAGATGAAATCGAAAAACTCCGCAACCTGCGAGATAGAGCCTTTCTCATCACGCTTGCGGATACAGGTCTGCGGGTTCATGAAGCGTGCGGTTTACGTCGCGGTGATATAGACTGGAATGAATCAAAAGCGGTTGTGCTGGGAAAAGGCAATCGGGAAGATGTGGTTCGCTTTTCAAAACGCGCCCTGGAAGCTATTCAGTTGTATCTTAAATCCCGCGCTGAGCTGGATGGTGCATCCGGCCGCCCGCTTAGTTCCATGCCAATTTTCGCCAGGCACGATAAAGGTGTTGGAAAGCGAATCAATGCCATGACCACTGCGACCGGGCGGAATATCGTCGCACAAAGAGTGAAAGAAGCTCTTGGCCCTGAAGCGGCCGGTACCATCACCCCGCATTCTTTCAGACATTATTTTGTCACAACTGTGTTGAAGGCGTCAGGTAATCTCAAAATGGCTCAGGCTCTTGCCCGGCACCAAAATATCGCAGTAACAACCCGCTACGCGCACCTCAATGATGATGAACTCGATCGCGGTTACTATGAGATTTTCGATGAAGGATAAGAAAGATTGCATCCTGGTTTGCTTATTGAGGTTTCTCTTTTACCAGATAGATCATGGGTAAACTGACGATGGTCACCACGCCTTTAATGATCACATTGGCGGTAAAGATTCCTATCACCGAGGAAGCAGGCATGGCTCCATAAAAAGCCAGGAATGAAAAAATGAAGGAATCCACAGGTACACTGACCGCGTTGGAAATAAGAACCCGCATCCATTGGTAGCGATGGGTTATCCGATCGACCCATATTCGATAAGCTTCGGTATCCAGTAATTCAGCAATCACCTCGGCGGCAATACTGGCGAGTGTAATTCGCCAGACAGGAGCAAGCACTCTTCCCCAAATATCGCTGCTGCCTGCCGTCGTATCCGGCGTCAAGGTACTCACAAACCAAAAAAAACCGGCCATAAACAGATTGATGACCGCAGCAGTTATAATCAGCACACGCACGCCCTTAAGCCCCAACGCTTTATGCGCCAGATCACGTAAGGTGAAAGTGATCGGATAAATAAACGTTCCGGCATCAAATGACAGCCCTGCAAATTGTACGATTTGCAGGCTGGCAATATCCGACAACATTTGCGCTGCAATATAAGAAGCTGTAACCAATAAAACAGGAATTCCGGCCATAGGCACACTATTATAGTTGAAAATCGTTCACTGGCCTAATTTTTCCACCTTTTTGTTCAATCGAATTTGACGCATTTTTCGAGCAGGTGTAGAATTTCAGTGGAGATACATTATGCCAATTTATGAATATCGTTGTGAAAAATGCGGAAAACAATTTGACGCTTTACGTTCCATAAAGGACGCTGACGCCCCAATACCCTGTAAAAACTGCCATAGCAACCTGACCCATAGAAAAGTTTCCAGGTGTTTTTCCCATTCAGATTCAGGGACATTGACTTCAGGTGGCGGTTGCGGCAGTTGTCACGGTGGAAGCTGTTCCTCCTGTCAGAATTGATTTCAGCTTTAAATGACTGATTTGATACCCCTATCCGCCTTATGATTATCCAAATCGGGAATGGCAGGAAATTGTCTGACATTTCCTTTTTCGATGATTTCGTATGATATACTTCAGTCATCTCAATACAAGCGACACTTCAGGAGTAATTCATGAAAAGCGATTTCCTAAGCATATCTGACTTTTCACGCGTCGAAATTGAAGCCTTGCTGGATTTGGCAATCCAACTTAAGAAACAATGGTTTGCAGGCGGAAATGATCCTGTACTTAAAGGCAAGGTCATGGCAATGATCTTTCAGAAACCCAGTCTGCGCACACGTGTCAGCTTTGATATGGCGATGCGACATCTGGGTGGAGATGCTTTGTACCTTTCCCCAAATGAAATCGGGTTGGGTAAACGTGAATCCGTAGCTGATGTTGCCCGGGTCCTTGAGGGGTATGTCGATATCATTATGGCTCGTGTTTTTGACCATCAACATATTCTCGAATTGGCTCAATATGCATCCATTCCTGTTATCAATGGCTTGAGTGATTTCGATCACCCGTGCCAGGGATTAACCGATGCACTCACCATACTTGAACACAAGGGCAAGGTCGAAGGTTTGAATGTTGTCTATGTGGGTGATGGAAACAACATGGCCACATCAGTCATGCATATCGTTGCCAAACTGGGCGCCAATTTTACCATTGCCAACCCTGAAGGCTATGATATTAGCCAAACAGGTATTGAAATCGGAAAACAAATCGCCAACGAAAGCGGCGCAAAATTGCGTTTCCTTCGCAATCCTCACGAGGCTGTGAAAGATGCGGATGTCATTTATACAGACACCTGGACGAGTATGGGGCAAGAGGAAGAAGCAGCAGTTCGCGAAAAGGTCTTTCCACCCTACCAGGTGAATGCAAAACTGGTTTCCGAAGCAAAACCGGATGTCATTGTTATGCATTGTCTTCCAGCTCATCGCAACTTTGAATTAACCGATGAGGTAGCCGATGGTCCTCATTCGGTAATATTTCCACAAGCACATAACCGGCTGCATGCTGAAAAAGCTATCATTTATCAATTGATGAGAGGACAATAATGAAAACTGCTGATTATATTCAAATTGAAGACCAGTACGGGGCCCATAATTATCATCCACTCGATGTGGTAATCACCAAGGCTGAAGGTATCTGGGTGACTGATGTAGATGGCAAGAAATATATGGACTGTCTCAGCGCTTATTCAGCCATCAACCAGGGTCATGTCCACCCGCGCATCCTGAACGCATTGATTGAACAGGCAAAAAAGGTCACCTTAACCTCACGGGCTTTCCGTAATGATCAGTTGCCTCTTTTTTATAAAGAGCTTGCCGATCTGACAGGTTATGAAAAATCACTTCCGATGAACAGCGGTGCAGAAGCAGTTGAAACCGCAGTAAAACTGGCCCGTAAATGGGCCTATACAGTCAAGAAAATCCCCAAATATCAGGCAGAAATGATTGTTGCCCGTGATAACTTCCACGGGCGCACAATTATGGAAATCACTGCTTCCACCGAGAATTTCTATCGAGAATTCTTTGGCCCATTTGTGCCGGGCATTATCCCGGTAAAATATAATGACCCCGATGCCATCCGCAGTGCCATTACCCCCAATACCGGAATGATCCTTCTTGAACCGATTCAGGGGGAAGCGGGTATTATCATGCCTGATGAAGGTTATCTGCGGGAAGTTGCAAAAATTTGCAAAGAGAACAATGTCTTATTGATTGTGGATGAAATTCAAACCGGCCTTGGCCGGACCGGTAAAATGTTTGCTTTTGAACATGAAGGAATCCGACCGGACATCGTTACAATCGGCAAAGCCCTTTCTGGCGGGTTCTACCCGGTCTCAGCCGTTCTGGCAGATGCCCCCCTGATGGATCTGTTCCTGCCTGGTGAACACGGCTCCACCTTCGGCGGAAATCCACTTGCCACAGCCGTAGCTCGTGAAGCGTTAAAGGTCATCGTGGATGAAAAGCTGGTTGAAAACTCTGCCAAAATGGGTGAATATTTCATGGACCACCTGGCAGAAATCAACAGCCCCCATATCAAGACGGTGCGTGGCAAGGGCCTGTTAATTGGCATCGAGCTTTACCCCAAAGCCGGAGGTGCCAGGCGTTTCTGTGAAGCACTCCAGGAAAAAGGCATCCTGGCCAAAGAAACCCATGAGAATGTCATTCGCTTTGCCCCTCCTTTGATAATCAAAGAAGAAGATATCGACTGGGCAATTCCCCGCATCCGCGAAGTGCTCCAGATGCCGTAGCAGATACAATTTATTTCAATTTTTAGACAATAAATTACCCCCGTCGATAAAAACGGGGGCAATTTTATTTTTAAGTATTTTAACAGATCCCTAGAACATTACGGCGTTTGCTGCTGCCATCATTTCTTCGGGCGGGCGGAGTTCGGAAACAGGTGTCCGGTTTAAAGGTTTATCAGGTAGATTAAATTTGTCGTGCAGGGTGGGCATGCCAGTCTGAACATAGATCAGCCCGGTAACAAGCAAATCATTATCGTAGGCTTCCTCCAACATTCGAAACGCATCCCAGCGATTGGTTGGATCATATTCCTTATCCAGCTTTTTTAATCGTAAAAGGGATTCGTCAAACAGTTGTACTTCACGTACTTCCCCCCGTTGGAAATCGTCAACAGTAATGTCCTCATACGCAGGGACATAGGATAAATCGTGCAGCCGGGATTCGTGATCCTTACCCCAGTTGTAGGAATGCAATTTTGTAATGTTATTGAAAGTGACACACGGGCTGATGATATCCAGTACAGCTATTCCTTTATGACTATACGCTGCTTTGATTAATTCTTTGACCTGTTTTGGGTCTCCGGCAAAACTCCTGGCGACAAATGTGGCATGGGAAACCAGTGCTTCCATGCAAATATCTACCGGCAGATAGCGTGATTTGCCATGATGCTTCAACTCAACACCCTGCTCAATCGTCGCAGAATACTGCCCCTTGGTAAGTCCATACACACCGTTGTTTTCAACGATGTACACCATGGGCGTATTGCGGCGAACAAGATGTTTAAACTGCCCCATCCCAATGCTGGCTGTGTCACCATCGCCGCTGATGCCGATATACTCCAGTGTGTGGTCGGCAAAACTGGCTCCTGTTGCGAGTGACGGCATTCGGCCATGCAATCCATTGAAACCGAAAGAACGTCTCAAGAAATAGGTGATGCTCTTGCTGGAGCAGCCTATTCCACTGAATTTAACGACATGCTCCGGCACTACGTTCAACTCGTACAATGCGGCAGTGACTTGATTGGTGATTGACATGTGCCCGCATCCCTGACACAATGTACTTGGTGCTCCTTGATAATCATCCCGTGACAACCCCGCCAGGTTTACCTTTTTTTGTATTGTTTCTGTCTGATTATCAGTCATTTTACTTTTCCTCCTGTGAAAGAACGCCTTTCACGATCATCTCTGCCGAAATTGGCAGACCATCATTCTTGCTCAACTGGACCAGTTTATCAGCATAATGCGGATATTCCAGGATCAGCAATTGCCGAAGCTGGCCTTCATCATTTGCCTCAAC
This sequence comes from Chloroflexota bacterium, assembly GCA_021372725.1. Taxonomy (GTDB): domain Bacteria; phylum Chloroflexota; class Anaerolineae; order Anaerolineales; family Anaerolineaceae; genus JAJFTV01. The sequence goes on from JAJFTV010000128.1 coordinate 14,001, forward strand.
AACATAGCTATGGTCATGCCCGGTAATGAATTCTTCAATTTCTGGGCCAAAAGGTTTGGATCGTATACGTAATGTGTCAACGTTGATACCCTTTTCATGAAGAAGAGTTTGCGCCTCGCACACCGCCAATTCATTCGAACCGATTGTGATAATCCCAAATTGTGCCTGATCCATTTCTTCAAGTACGGCTTTGGGTAAATCAGGAAGGATGGTTATAAATTTCTTCACAATACGCTTTGAGTTTCGTTCCCACACTTCAGGAGCTTCCGTATAGCGTGCGTACTCATCATGGCCGGTTCCCCGTGCGAAATAACCACTCCGTGGATGCTGATTTCCGATCAATGTCCGATACGGAATCCCATCTCCGTCAATATCAAGATAACGTCCCCAATCGCCGTTTCGCTCTTTAAGTAACGCTTCCAGATCCTTCTCCCAGAGTATTTTCCCCCGCTCAACCGGTTTATCTGGATACTTGAACTCCGGGCTGATCCATTGGTTCATCCCCAAATCCATGTCGCTCATGATCAACACGGGTGACTGGATTTTTTCTGCAATATCAAAAGCTCTCCATCCAAACTCGTAACACTCGCTCATATTTCCGGGAAACAGCAATACAAATTGGGTATCGCCATGAGAAATAAAGTTTGCAAAAGTGATGTCACCCTGTGAAGTACGCGTTGGCATGCCAGTGCTGGGGCCCATACGTTGAACATCCCAAATCACAACCGGGATTTCGCTAAAGTAGGCCAGTCCGATATATTCTGCCATCAGGCTGAGACCTGGGCCTGAAGTGGAGGTCATTGACCGTAAACCACCCCAACCAGCTCCAATCGCCATCCCTACTGCTGATAATTCATCTTCGGCCTGCACCACAGCAAAATTATCCTTTCCGGTTTCCGGATCCCTACGAAAAACCGGCAGATATTCATCCAATCGCTCTACCAGGCTCGTTGCAGGTGTAATGGGATACCAGGCACAAAATTGAACGCCGCCAAATACCGCACCCATCGCGCCGGCTTTGTTGCCTTCTGTAATGATCCAGCCATCCGTTTTGTTACTGGGCATGACCCGGTACGGATCTGATTTGGTTAAATTTTCCTTTGCCCAATTTGCGGCCTGTACTACTGTCTGGTAATTTGATTCAACCGCAGTTTTCTTGCCTTCAAAATGCAGTTCCAACGCCTTGTAAATTTTCTCAAGATCTATTCCCAACATTTCAGCCAGAATTCCAACATACACCATATTCTTGATGTAATTGACAAGTCTGGCTGGTACATTGGATGCTTTGGCAAGCTGGTTAATCGCCATGGGGTAAATTATGATGTCATCCCTTCCGACTGCCAGGGTGATATCATCTGCATAAAAAAGAACCCCGCCTGTGCTCAATGTTGCTACATCATCTTTGAATGTTGTAGCATTCATCGCCACGACAATCTGGTTTTTTTCCTGCCGTGCCAGAAAGCCATTTTCATTGACGCGGATCGTGTACCAGGTCGGCAGACCTTGTATATTGGATGGAAAGATATTCTTCCCTGAAACTGGTATCCCCATCTGGAAAAGTGCACGCATCAACGTCACATTGGCAGTGGCACTACCCGATCCATTAACCGTCGCAAACAAAATGCTAAAATCATTAACGATTGATGATAGGGAATTTCCTTTTTTGATCTGTGATTCAAGCATTGTCATGTCATCTCCATTTGAAATTATTATTCAAACAGTTGATTGTAATTTGACTTGGTTCTGGTACGAATGAGGCTGTTGTGTTCTATAAGAACCTGATAACCTGTAGAATACTCACCTTCGATGATCGCTTTGACAATTCTGTCGTGATAATTCCATACATTTTGAAGATATGTAAAATCAGCATACATGCTAAACCCAACTGCATCATACAAATCCCAAAAAGCTTCCAGGATTCCGTTGACAAATGGATTGTTCAGGCGGGAATAAATGGTGAGGTGCAGTTGCCGGTGCTCATCTTGGGGGATTTGAATGGGATGACTGGCCAGTTTTTCTTTGGCCTGCTCAACCAAACCGGTCAATTTATGATGATCGTCAGATGAGAGAAGAGGCACAGCCTGGTTCCAATATGCAGCCTCAATATGATTGCGGAGATCAGAAAATGTATAAAAATCGTCTGGGTTTACCGAGATTGCATACCCTACACTTTGTTGAATTGCCGGCCTTAAACTGTATTCTTGCAGGGTAATTCCCTTATGGGGCTTAATCTCTACAAGTCCCATTATTCGGGCGACTTCCAGTTGCTCACGTAACGAGGCAGTACTTGTGTTAAGAATGGAACTTAATTCGCTTATCGAAGCCACGCGGGTTTCGCCGTTTTTGGCGAGCCCAGCCAGGTAACATAGTAATTCTGACCGGCCGTTCGTAAAGATGCGTTTTGTGATCATAAATATTTCAAATTAATCAGATTAATACGATCAATCAACACTATCAAGTATATCAAATGATCCCGTAATATACAAGGGCCCCGCCGAATTAGGACATTTTTATTTTGCCTTGACAGGGCCTCCGAATGCGATCAAAACGCTGAAGCTGGATTTACTATGTTTTATTTTGGAAAATTCTTGATCTCTTCTTTTGTATAGATCTTCTTACCGGCTTCGCGCAAGTCTATAACGACTTCTTCGCTCAAGGCGCGAATCTCAACCACCCGCCCCTCACCGGATGGGGTCATAATCCGTTTTCCTTTTTTGGGTAATCCCTGCAAAGCCTCGGAGTAATTTTTATCTTCGTATTCCAGACAACAACGCAATCTTCCACACATACCGGTAATCTCGATGGGTGTCAAAGAAATACTCTGATTTTTCGCCATCCGAATGGAAATGGATGAAAACTCTGACAAAAATGCACAGCAGCAGCGTTTTTCCTTTCCACAGGCGCCTAATCCACAGTACAACTTTGCCACGTCACGCGGCCCTAATGGACGCAAATCCAGTTTTGTCGAAGAATATCGTTTCTGCAGATCGTTTCTTAAACTTTTGACTTCTCCCCCGCCTTCACCATCAAAGTTATAAAAAACCAGTAAGCGTTTTCCATCAAAGCTGTACTCAGCGCCAATAATCTTGATACCGACAAGTTTCAGATCGCCAACTTTTTTACGACTGTATTCCACCACTTCATTTTCTTTTTGCTGCCAGGTTTGTCTGACGATTAAGTCACGGGGTGAGGCTTTACGTGTAATCGACTTTAGATTTTTACTGTCTTCCACCTTGTTTGCATCCAGTAAATTCGTGACAAAACCAATTTGCCAGCCCTGGCTGGTTTCGACAATAACAGCATCTCCAACCAGTAAATCCCTGATTTCTCCAGAATCAAAATTATAAATTTTCCCAACATTGGAAAATCGTACTCCCACCACCTGGCTTGATGAACTGGTAACCATCTCACTCATATCTTACTCTCTCTATGATTGTAACCTGTCAGAGCCCAATAACGCTCTGTCATTATTCTCATTTATACATTATTTTTTAGATATATTTCAACTTCCATTCGGTTTTGCTCAAACAAGGTTCTTATATTTGCCCCCTTGGGGTGTTGTCGCCGTACTGTCTGAAGAGCACACTGTGTACAACCCCTCACGGCACGAAAAGAATCCGAATTACAGGAGGCGCAACCAGTCAAGCGTGCCATGGTTAATACAAAGCCTAATTGATCCAGTGTATCAGCTTCCTTTGAAATAACAAATTCCGCCAAAGCTCTCCAATCCGCATCGGTTGAATCAATGATAACGGGTATTACCCGGAGCGGAAAGACAAGCTCGGTATCCGGATTATTCATTATCCAGCCTGGGATGCGGTTCCGGCATAACGTGCTGCCCGGGCTTCTTCTTCTCGGGCATAATTGATCGGACGAATTTTTGCGTAATACTCCACCGGTCGAGCCAATTTTTCCAGGTCGTAGATGTGGCTGTTCATCCGCTCGTAAGAAGCAACCTCATAGTCATGATCCATTTTTATCGAATCAAACGGACAGTATTCTGCACAAAAACCACAATTCATGCAAATATCCACATCGATATAGAATTTTTTGGGATTTGGGCTGGGACGACCGGTTTTGAGATTGATGTCGCGCTCGATCCAGATACATTGCGGTGGGCAAACCTTTGCGCATATTCCACAAGCTGTGCAGCGGTATTTCCGCTCGTTATTCTCATCCATTTCATACAGCAGAATTGGCAGGTATCTGAACTCTTCCGGCACAGGAAGTTTTTCCTCAGGGTACTGAATGGTGAAAATGCCTTTTACATCAGTACTGCTCCGATGTTCAATTCCTTCGGCAGTTTTATAACGCTTCTTGCCCCATTTCAGGTCATCCAGATATGTATCCAAGAAATGTTTGAGCGTAACCGACAGGCCATTGATGATGCCTGAACCTTTCATAACATTCTCCTCATCTTCCTGATCTTATCGGTCCACTTCACCCAAAGTGATATCAATCGAGCCCAGATTGATCACCACATCGGCAACTTTACTACCACGTGACATTTCGGCCAGGCCGGTTAAATTGATCAGGGTTGGAGCGCGTACATGATAGCGATATGGATTGGCTGTTCCATCAGATACGATGTAGAAGCCCAATTCGCCTTTTGGCCCTTCGATATGTCCGTAAGCCTCACCTGCCGGCACTTTATGTTGGTATGCCAGGGGACCGTTATTGATTTCGCCTTCAGGTATGTCTCTTATCACCTGCTCCAGTATTTTCAAACTCTGCCTCGCCTCTTCCAGGCGAACCAGATAGCGGTCATAGACATCTCCGTGCCGGCCATAAGCAACATCAAACTCTAATCGATCATAAATACTGTAAGGGTCCGCCCTCCTGATGTCATAAGGAACCCCGGAAGCCCGCAGGACTGGGCCTGTGGCAGAAAAAGCCATCGCTTTCTCTGGTGTTAAGACCCCAACACCTTCACAACGGGCGCGCAGTATTTCATTGTTTGTGAGATAATGATCAATCTCATCCAATTTCCTGGGCAGTCGATCAAATACCAGTTTTTTGATTTTCACCATGATCTCGGCGGTAATATCCCTTGCGACACCACCAAAACGGAAATAATTACACATCATCCGTGAACCTGAAACAGCCTCAAATACATCCAGGATGAGTTCCCGTTCTTCAAATGCATACAAAGCCGGAGTATAAAAGGCTCCCAAATCGTTCAACAAAAAACCAATCGAAAAGAAGTGATTCATCACACGCGTCAGTTCTGCCATCATCACGCGTATGTATTCAGCTCGTTCCGGCGGTTTGATGCCCATCAGCTTTTCCACAGTGATGGCATAACCAAAATTATTGCTCATCGATACCACGTAATCCAGCCGGTCCGTGTACGGCATATTCTGCAAATAGGTGTTTCGTTCACCGATTTTTTCATGGTTGCGATGAAGATAACCCAGCACAGGTTTGAGATCAACGATTTCCTCTCCCTCCAGCAGGGCAGCCATTCGGAAGACACCATGAGTAGAAGGGTGCTGTGGGCCAAGATTTACGATTATCCGGTCGGCTTTTATCTCACTTTTTTGTGGATAACGTTCCAATGACTCGTAGAGCAATTTATCGGATATCGATTCATACTGATCAGGGTCGAATCCAGCCGGGTAGTGGGCATTGGTATGATACGGATTATCGTCTTCACTTCGTTTTACTTGCCCGCCAGGCGTACGATTGGCAAAGGGTTTATGATCAGCTTCAAAGTAGGGTTCTTTCCAGTCCTTGCGCAGTGGATGCCCCTCAAAACCCTCCCACAAAAAGAGCCGACGCAAGTCAGGGTGGCCAGTAAAACGTACCCCAAAAAGATCCCAAATTTCACGTTCCTGAAAATCCGCACCGGGATAGAGAGGTGTCAGGGATGGTACAACAGGATCCTCGCGTGGAGTTTGTACCTTCAAAACCAGAAATGGCCCACCTGTGTATTTGTAAAAATGATAAACAATTTCAAATTTACCATCTCTGAGATAATCCACCCCCGTCACAGATGACAGAAAATCATATCCAAAATCATCCCGGAGAGATTTTGCAGTTTCGACCAGATGATCCGTCTGGACTATAAATCCCTCATAACCCAAACGTGTATCCCGGAATACCCAATCAGGAAATTTTTCGTCGAGTGCCATTACTGTTATATTGATGGGTGTCTCTGCCAATCTATCCTCCTATTCTTTTTCTTCCGTATCGGGCGATGATTCTTCAGGTTTGGCAAAGCTAACCTGCTTGATGAGCTGATATTGGCGCGTATCCATCAAATCAGGGCCTAATACAGGAACAGGGATTTCCGCTACAGGCTCTTTCTTGTACCAGTAAACATCTTTAAGAGATTGGCCGTTGATCTTCTCATGG
>JAJFTV010000133.1 GCA_021372725.1 Chloroflexota bacterium
AAGTGAGGCCACCTTTTTAGAGGTGACAAGCGTTTTTGTCTGGCCATCCAATGGACGATATTCCTCCTGGTTCAACCATACGGCAACATCGGCTTCTTCGTCGGGATTTGAAATTTCATCCCACTCTGTGCCTGTTACGGTCAATAAGGTGATATTTTCCGAAGTGACCTGGACGCCCAGCAATTCTTCAAACTCCGCATAATCTCCGGAATAGGTAATGACCACCTTTATCACCGCTTCTCTGACCTCCGGATCATCATCAGAGCATGAAAACAAGCCGGCTAGGATCGAGAACAGGAATACGGTTCTAAAATACTTTTGGAGTTTCATATTCTGTGAATTATGTGATTAATTTATCTCAAAAATTCTGTTTTTCACTCTCGCCTGCTGTGCCAGGTCTCTGATCATCCTGCCAATACCAGAGACTGGAATCCCCTCAAGTACCAAAACGTTGATGGTGAGGTCTGTCGTATACAAGCTGACCGACATTAAACGAAAATATCGCAGGTAAGCGCTCTGATGAATGACATAATCCTTCACCCGGAAAAGCTCAAGATGATCGTATCTGCGTGCGATGATCCCTTTCCTGACAATAAGTACTTCCTGGCAAAGCGTATAGCGGATATGGACAATCTGCAGGTATTTACAAAGCGCGACAAGTTCAAACAGAAGGGAAGGAACTGATAGTAATTTCAGGAACAAAAATGCAAAGGCAAAACAAATCACTGCCGCCAGTAGCCAAGGGAACACGCAAGCGAAAGCGTAGACAAACGATGGAGCCAATGTAATTAATTCCTCGTTGTAATTGGGTTTATTGTTCAAATGATTCATCTTCATGATTTTTTAGAGTTAAATAAACCAATTCCGGGATTCCCTTGCTGACATGCATCCGAAGGGATATAAACCGGTCATTTGCGATCTCATAGGTGTCGATCCGGTTCAGGATGCCGCCATAGTCTGCCTCCACCTGGGGAGCCAGCGAGAACGGCAGGATAGAATCGGTTTGATGGATATAAAAGACAGAATAATCCTCCTTTGATCTAATCCGGATTCTGCGGTAATTATAGCCATTAAACGAGGTATCCGGAAGCTCGACCCGATTAGCGTAGTTCGGGACAGGCATATTCACAAAAACTGCCCCGAAATTCTTCTTCGATAACGGGTGAAAACTCAACGGTTTTTCGTTTTCAGTCAGCCCACCTAATGGTGCAAACATTCCTTCCCGGATATAGGCAAATGGCGGGAATCCTGTCGTATCACTCTTATCGGGAACCTGTTCAATGAAATGATCGTCCAGGAAGTACAAGGTCGATAAGGGCAGCCGGTAAGAATTTTGCAGGTTCCCACCGGGATCATTGTAGACAAACACCTCCAGCCTAATGCTGCCAGACTGCATTCTGATCTCATCCCTACACCCAGAGAACAAGATCACCAAAACAAGGATAATTTGAGATTTCATTGTCGTTAACTTTAACGTTTGAATGGGCGATGAGTCTCATCGCCGGAATCCCGTTCGATCCAGGAATTGGCGGAAGCGTGGTTCTTTGTCCGGGAAGTATCATTATTCGGATGAACTTTAGCCGTTAACGCATCAGTCTGGAAATTGGAAGTCCCGAAATGTTGATAAGCGTCATTATAGCCGCGGACTTTATACCTTTCCTGGTACACGGAGGCTATGGCAGCCTTTACGATTTTTTCTGCATCCAATTTTGTGAACTTCGTCTGCGGATTGAACACTTTATTCAGGAGATCCTTGAATTGTTCAATAATTTTCGCCCAGATAAGCTTATCTTTTAGAGTCAGATCCCGTTGCTGAATGATTCGCTCTCCCAAGAACGCCAGATACTCTTCGCCTATTTCTGCCTTTGGCAGGTCAAGGTAATTCTTTGGCAGAACCTTTCGGATCTCATACAGGCTCAGGTCATCGACGATTTTCTCGAAAAACGGATTCAGCAGATGAGAAGGAATCATGTTCGATAATCCACGGTGCACACCCACCTCATGAATCCATGTTTTCAGGGCTTCATCGGTCGAATGAATGTTCTCTGTCAAAAGCCAGGTTTCACCGGAAGCCGGATTGTAGAATCCATAAATATTTTGTTGCCTGGCCATCTCCCGGTACGCTTTGGGAAGATCGTCTATGCTTTCAGTCACATGGACTTTATCTGCGTTTTTTGTCATCGAATTCAGTGTTTCGAAGTAGTCCCTGATCCGCTCGCTGTTCAAATGATCATTCGTGGCAGAAAAGCTTTTGCTGTCACCTACCATCCGGAATAATGGGAATCCGACTGTGACCACATTCCGCATCTTCTCTGTAATGGCGACAGACGCAACGATAAGATCTTCTTTTCTATTCTCACTGCTTGCTTCTTCCTGGGATGCTGTTTCTGAGTTCGGTCGTACCGCTGGTATCGTTATATGAACTGACGTGACACGGCCATCAAGGGGTTTCACTAATCGGCTGATCACAGAGGGCACGATTTGATCATAGAATGCCCTGAGTCCTTCACCTCCGATATTCAGGTCAAGTCCCGAGTACCGTTTCACCTTTTCAACTGACGTCTTTTCAGAGATGATTTTTGATGCCAGTTCTTTTCCTACATATTCTGGCAGGTCGCTTTCACGGATCGTTAGCGGCTTAAGCTTTTCCCCATTTTTCAATGGATGAATGAGGAATCTTCCTTCGGCACGGTGAGAAACCTCGATGGTATCAACGTGCTGATTCAGTCTGTATCGGTCAGATTGCACATTTCCGGGAGTCCACGCAATGTGATCAAAGTTGTTTTCGACGGCATAGCGCATCATTCGGCGAAACGCCAGACTAAGCCACTGATCGGTCTGCCGAAAAGGCATGTCGAGGACGCCTGCTCCTTCAAAACCTCTTTTCCTTCCTTCGCTTTGCCAATCACTCTGAAATTCTTCAATAAAAAGCAATTTATTCCCGCCGTTATCTGTGCGCTCGTTAAATCGTACATGCGCAAGGATATTTTCTTCTTCCCAATGCGGAGTTTCAAAATAATCGTCTGCTCCAACCGGGATATGGCTTCTTTGCCAGGCTCTTTTTTCTGCTTCCTCTTTGCTGTCATACTCAATGATTTTATTTAAAGGAGCAAAGGCTTCTTTTTCTGTTTCATTCCACAGATACCACTTGCCGTTGTCCGGATTTTGCCTGACTGAATAATTGTCAAACGAGATTCTCTGCGGCATACCAAGAAGCATCTCCTTATAGTTTCTTCCACCGGGTAAGGTGTACTGCTCGTACCTGGTATGGCTTGTGGAATTCTCATACTCCTGATCGACCCGGTTGTCCAGTTGCTCATATTCCCGGAGTTCTTCTTCCGACAACGATTTGTCTCCTGCCTCGGCTATCCGATCTTCCAGATCATGGTAGCGCCGCCATTCTTCCGGAGTCAATTCGGGAGTGGTCCTTTCTTTTTGTATGTCGATGATTTCTATCCGGTTGCTGTCTATCCACTTCTGAATGTCCGGTTTTGATATCTTTTGCAACGGCTCGGGGAACCGCTCCCTCCATCCCATGAAATCCAATTCTGCCTGCTTTGCGCCATACTTCATCAGCATCGCCTTAAACTGGATTGCCGTTCCCCGGCTTTGTGAAATCTTTTCAAGCGCATCCTCCACTGTAGAGAAGAATCCGGCTTGAGACAGCCTTCGAAAACGTATACCGCTTGAATGGGTTGAGTTATGCTTAGGTGAATAATCCACCTTGCTTTCAGTCAAAATACCTTCATCTGCATAGCTGATTACCTGTTCCCCTTTAATCGTGACTGCATCCAGAAAATTAATTTCTTCGAGAGTAAGCAATCTTCTCAGCGCTTTGGCTGCATCCTGCTCCTGAAGGACAGACCCGTAGGTAATGACAGATTCCCCGCCGTGGGTGATAACCCTGGCCGCAATGTATTCTGCAACTTCTGCTACATTATCCATTGTAAGCATCGTTTGCGGAACAAAGAAGTTTCCTGTAATCTTCATGCTTCGGCTCAAAACCAGAAAACTCAGTTTATCGCGTTCTCCCAACCGGTGCGATGATATAAACGCTGCCACGTCTTCAGAAGAGGTGAGTTGAAAAGCTGTTTCAGGATTGAAATCCTTATCGAATACCTG
>JAJFTV010000149.1 GCA_021372725.1 Chloroflexota bacterium
AATATTCCCAGGACGATAAAAAGAAGGACAAACCAGCGGTATTTTCCCCATCGCCATTTCTTTTTTACCAGTTCTTCACTCAAAGTGATCTTCCTCCTCTTGTTGAATTTCTTTTCCGACATTTGTGGTCGTGCTTTTCTCAATTTTCCTGGTTATTTTGCGTACGATCACAAACATCAGGACCAATGTGAGCGGCATACTCCCAATGACCAGTATCAAAGTATACAATGGCTTGGTATCATATCTGTTATCCAACCATAACCCGCCAAAAACCGCAGCTAAAATGATCACCATTGTCAGAAAACCTACCAGCCCGGCCACCGCAGCCAGGGTAAGGTTTGAAACATATTGTTTGTGATCTTTATTCTGGTTGTTTCTGGGTTTCATTGTATGCGATTATATCATGTCCAACATTGTAGTACTAAAAATTGATCAACGATAATGCAGCAGAACTGGCTCCATTAAACCAGGGAGCCATAATAATACCCAGAAGAAAAATTCCGATCACACAAATAATCAGTGCCACCCGACTGTTGCGAAGAACTGGCATGGATTTTTCCTCGTCCTCTGATCGGTACAAATAGATCACTTTCAGGACATTCAGGTAGTAATACAATCCCACAACGGCGTTTGCGATCCCCACAAAGGCCAGCCAAACCATTCCGGATTGAATCGCTGAGGTGAAAACCAGCAATTTGCCGAAAAAACCGGCAAAGGGCGGGATACCGCCCAGCGAGAGCATGGCAACCAGCATGGCAAGAGCCAACTTTGGAGAACGGCGGCTCAATCCGGCATAGGATGCGATTTCATCCGAGCCCACCGTTTTCCCTACGACGGAAACGATCCCAAAGGCGGCCAGGTTTGTCACGAGATAAGCCATCAGATAATAGATGGTTCCGCTGATCCCCAAACTGTTGTGTGCGGCAACACCAATGAGGATGTAACCTGCCTGTGCAATGGAAGAGTACGCCAGCAGGCGTTTTATGTTCTTCTGGGTGAGAGCCAGGTAATTGCCGACCACCATGCTGAGTGACGCCACTACCGCCAATAGCACTGACCAAAAGTTCGAAAATTCCGGAAACACGACCAGCATCACCCGCATCAATACCGCAAAACCGGCTGCCTTGGATGCAGTGGAGAGGAAACCTGCCACGGGTGTCGGTGAACCTTCGTAGATATCCGGAGCCCAAAAATGCAAAGGGGCGGCGGAAATCTTGAAGGCAAATCCCACCAACACCAGCACAGTCGCAGTGCCCACTGCCGCCAACGGAATAGCTCCTTCGGTCAACCTGGCTGACAATTCATATAATTGTGTAGTTCCTGAAAAACCAAACAACCAGGTAAATCCGAACAGCATCACGGCCGAAGACATGGCTCCAAAAAGCATATATTTTATGCCGGCTTCCACGGATTTGGGTTCATTGACGAAGAAACCAGCCAGCACATACAATGGAATGGAGGTGGTTTCAATGGCCAGGTAAAGCATGATGAGATCAGCAGCCGAGGCCATCAGACTCATTCCCAAAATGCTCACCAACAGCAGCAGATAAAACTCGCCCCGTTTGCCCAGTTTTTCATCATCCATGGCGAACAACACGGTGATGGCTCCGCCAGCCAGGGCAAGCAGCCTGAACACAAAGTTGGTTCCATCCATCCGCAGCATGCCGCCCCAGGTGAGTACACCTTCCTCCGGAAAGCGAACAAACACCAGGGATATTGCCATGATCACCAGCAACCCGGCAAACACAAACATGCCCAAATTACCTTGTCTTTTCCGGCTCCAGGCCATATCAAGCACCAATACCAGAAAAATGAGAATCACAAGCCCAATTTCAGGGAGGATGGAAAGCAGAAGGGCATTGATATCGGTAACCATCTAAACGCCTCCCAGCAGGGTGAGAATACGGTCAACGCCGGATTGCAGGATTGGTTCCATCAAAGACGGGAAGCACCCAATTGAAATCATAATTATTGCCAACATACCTATGACAATCTTGTCAGGCACATTGATACCTTTGACATCGGCAAATTCGGCCGGCAGCTCGCCAAAGAAGACTCGCCTGATGACCAGAAAGATGTAGGCTGCGGTGATCAGCACGCCCAATATGGCGATGATGGCCACAACCGGTGCCTTGGCCCATACGCCCATAAAGATCGGAAATTCAGCGATGAAACCCGAAAAACCTGGCATACCCATGGATACCAGACCTGCAATAATAAATCCGATTGCCGCCCAGGGCATCTTCTTGATAAAACCACCCAAATGGGATATCTCGCGGGTATGGGCGCGGTCGTAAACCATTCCGACGATGGCAAAGAACATAGCCGTCATCACGCCATGTGAGAACATCTGGTAACCGGCTCCGAGCAAACCCTTTTCGTTCAGCGTGGCAAAACCGATCAAAACCAGTCCCATGTGTGAGACGGATGAAAAACCGATGACATATTTAAAGTCGGTCTGAACCAGGGCGATAAAAGCTCCATAGACGACATTAACGGTCGCCAGAACAAGAATCGCAGGTGCCCAAAACTCAGCGCCCTGGGGTAACAGTTCAATTCCCACGCGCAGTGCAGCAAAGGCACCTACTTTCATTTCAACGCCGGCCAACATCATCGAGATTGCCGTGGGGGCCGCCACATGGCCGTCAGGGGCCCAACTGTGAAACGGGAATATACCACCCAGGATTGCAAATCCCAGAAATACCACCGGGAACCAGATTTTTTGGAATTCCAACGGAAAAGCTGCATTTTCAAGATCCAAAAGGTTGAAGGTTCCCATCCCGGAATTACTGTATATCGCCAATGCACCCACCAAAGCCAGCATGGATCCAACAAACAGGTATATGGTGAGCTTCATGCCCCCATATTCGCGTGTCTTGGGTGAACCCCAAATGACAATCATCAGGTATTTGGGGAATATGGCGATTTCAAAAAAGAAGAACAGTTGGAACAGGTCAAGGGATGCAAAAACTCCCAGGATGCTGACGCCCAAAAACATCATAAAGGAAAAGAATTCCCGCGGCCGGTCATCCACATTCCATGAGACCAACACACCACAGAACAATACAATTCCACCCAGCAAAAACAAAGGCAGGCTCATGCCATCCAGGCCAAGATGATAGGAAATTCCCAGGGCAGGTACCCAGTCAAATTTCTCAATAAATTGGTAACCGCCGGCTGCGGGGTCATAACTAAAGTAAAGAATAATGGTGAGGGTCAGGGTAATGGCCGCGGCAGCCAGGGCAATGCGTCGTATCAAATCCCGTTTTTCGGCAGGCAGAAACAGGATCACCAGGCCGGCGATAAGGGGAGTAAAAATGCTAATGCTCAGTATCGGAAATCCCATCCATCACCTCTTAGTACCACATCATTACAGCCCGGTTGATCAAGTCAACCAGCCAGCCAGGCCACACCCCGATCACCAGCATCAAGGCCATCAGTGGAGCAATGATAATAATTTCCCGCACAGAAATTTCACTCAATTTACCGGTCCATTTTTCATTCAATGGCCCGTGCAGCACTTTCTTTATCGCTTTGAGAATATAGGCGCCGGTGAAGAGCAGCCCGATCATGCTCAGCGCGGTGGCCAGCATTAATACAGGCCAGGCCCCCCGGACAACCATGAATTCGGATACAAAGCCGGCCAGTCCGGGCAGTCCCAGTGATGCCATGGACGTGAAAACCAGAATGGAGCCATAAACCGGAAGGATGGCATACAAACCGCCAAAATCATTCATATCACGGGTATGCGCCCGATCATAGAGCACTCCCACCAGGAAGAACATGCCGGCCGCGGAAAGCCCGTGGGTGACCATTTGCAGGATGGCGCCATCCATCGCAATATGGGCATTCTGTGTTCCGGGAACCAGTGCCGCGGCGGCAATACCCAGGATGACAAATCCCATGTGATTAATCGAGCTATATGCCACAAGGCGTTTGAAATCATGCTGCCCATAGGCGCTCAGGGCACCAAAGATAATCGCAAGGGTGGCCAGCAACGCCAGCGCTCCCGCATATCTCTGGCTTTCAACCGGATAAAGTGGCAGAACCAGACGCAGGAAACCGTATGCACCTAATTTCAACAGCACACCGGCCAATATCATCGAGCCGGCTGTTGGTGCTTCAGTATGGGCATCGGGCAGCCAGGTATGAAAAGGCCAAACAGGTACCTTGACAGCAAACGCAATCACGAAAGCCCAAAAAGCGATCGTCTTGACCGTTTCCATCGGCAGGCCGAAAAGCGATTGACCACTCAAGAGATCCGGCCAGATGACGAAAAGCTTGGGCAGGTCGAAAGTTCCGGCTACCACGCCGATCAGTTGGATCGCCAACAGCAGACCCAGCGAACCACCCATGGTAAACAAAATAAACTTTAGCGAAGCATAATTGCGATTTTTCCCACCCCATTGATTGATCAGAAAATACATCGGTACAAGACCAACTTCCCAAAAGACGAAGAACAGCAGCAAATCAAGTGACAGAAAAACGCCCAACATTCCGGTCTCCAGCAGCAGAAACAGGATCATATAGGCTTTTACTTTTTCCTTGATGTTGAAAGAGGCAAGGATCGACAACGGAGTCAGCAGGGTGGTGAGTAAAACCATCGGCAATGATATTCCATCCACACCCAGGTGATAGCTGGAATTCAATGCCTGGTACCAGATCACGTTTTCTTCAAATTGAAATCCGCCGTTGGGTTCAAATAAAGCCCAAAGTACCAGCGAGAGAATAAACGATAATAGACTTGCTGCCAAAGCCCCCCATTGAAAAACCCGCGTATTTTTTGAAGGCACAAACAACAGGCCTAACGCAGCAACGGTAGGAATGAACAAAATGAAAGTGAGCAGATGATTGGCGATAAACTCCATAATGCTTTCCTACAAAAGAATGTAATAGAAGAAGATTGCCAGCACACTGACAACAGAAAGAGCAATAATCATATATTGCTGTACCTTGCCAGTTTGAATGTGTTTGAGTGTGCCTCCAAAGTCGCGTGTAGCCTTTCCAACTGCATCGCCTCCTCCATTGATGACCGGCAAATCAAAGGAGTTGCGGAAGAATTTTCCGACAGATAAAGCGAAACGGGCAATTCCATGCAATGTTCCATCGATCAACTTTTGATCCAGCCATTGAGCTGAAAAAGTCTCCGCAAGCCAACGCGAGGGGCGAATAAACAGGAAATCGTAAATTTCATCGATATAGTACTTATTTTTCAGGACGGTATGCAGTTTTCCCAGCGGTTGTTGCAGCATATCCGGTTGTCCGGCTGTCTGTTTACGATAGACCAGCCAGCCTGCCAGCAAACCACCAAGGGCTACGATGACAGACGTGATCAACGGGATGGCATTGAAATCCGCTTCATGTTCTGCTTCACCCAGCATGGAGCCAACGAACCCGGTCATCACATCGGGAACCAGTCCGCCGATGACAGGGAAATTTCCCTCAATGCCGATCCAGCCAATCCCAATCGCAAAGACTGCCAGAACAACCAAAGGCAACGTCATTGTCCATTTCGATTCAATCGCATGTTCCGCAGATTTTGTACGAGGCTTTCCGAGAAATGTGAGGGTAATTTGCCGCATGGTGTAGAAAGCCGTCAACAAGGCCGAAAAAGCCAACACGATGAAGACGACCCGATAGCCGCTGTTGAATGCTCCAGCCAGAATGGCATCCTTGGACCAGAAACCGGCTGTGACGAGCGGAAAACCGGAAAGAGCCAAACCACCGATCAGAAAAGTCCAGAAGGTAACCGGCATTTTCTTTGAAAGCCCGCCCATATTCAACATATTCTGGGGATCGATGTCCTCGCCGGTGTGCAGCACGCCGTGTTCCATACCGTGGATGACGGAACCGGAACCGAGAAAGAGCAAAGCCTTGAAAAAGGCGTGTGTCATCAGATGGAATGAGGCGGCAACGTAGGATCCAATACCGATCGCGGCGATCATATACCCCAATTGTGAAATGGTGGAGTACGCCAGGACACGTTTGATATCATTTTGCGCAACCGCGATGGTCGCTGCAAACAGCGCGGTAAACGAACCAATCACAGTAATAACCATCATTGTGGCAGTCAATGGTTCACCGGGATGCCAGCCTGCGCTGATGAGCGGGAAAAACCGAATCGAAAGATAAACACCCGCAGAGACCATGGTCGCGGCATGGATCATTGCCGAGACCGGCGTAGGGCCCTCCATGGCATCCGGCAGCCAGACATGCAGCGGGAACTGCGCCGATTTGCCGATCGTTCCAATGAAAATCAACAGCCCGATTAATCCGGCCCATGACATTCCCAGAACCGGTGATTGGGCAGCCGCCAGGGTGGACAAGACCTGGGGATTGGAAAGAATTGCCTGATAATCGAGTGTACCGGTCAGCGAGTAAAGCGCCACCATTCCCAGCATCATAAACATATCGCCAACGCGGGTGGTCATGAATGCTTTGACTGCCGCATCCCGGGCCGATTTCTTTCCGTACCAAAATCCAATCAACAGGTACGAGCACAGCCCCATGATTTCCCAGGCCATATAAAGCGTCAGCAAATTGTTCGAAACCACCAGGGCAAACATGCCAAAAGCAAAAAGCCCAATGTAGGCAAAGAAACGGCTGTACATGGGCTCGACGGAAGGAACGCGGTGGGTATGCCCTTTCTTATCCTTTTCAGTGGCACCGTGAGGAGGTAAACCGGGCCGGTCATGATCTCCCTTGGGTTGGCCAAAATTATGGTATCCGATGCTGTAGATGAAGATCATCAAAACAGTCCAGGCCACAAAGAATAATGTCAGCGCAGAAAGCGGATCAACCTGTACACCAATCTGCAGCCAGGTGTCTCCTGTCGGCAGCCAATTAATCACAGATCGGAAGGGTGTTTCGGCCAGATGCGGTGTGGCAAGTGCTCTCGCCACAACCACCATGCTCAACAGCCATGATATCCCGGCCGATGCAACAGCCAGTGTGTGGCTGAGCCTGTTTGACCGGTTGGTAAAGAGGGAAATAATAATGAAGGCAAGCAGCGGAGGTAAGGGAATTAACCAGATTAGTGTTTCGGTGGTCATCATTTGTTCCTGTTTACCCTTCTCAAATTTATCCCTTCAGTAAATCCATTTCCTCGGCGATGACGGTATTTTGCCGGCGATAGGCCGAGATAATCAGCGCCAGACCTACGGCTGTTTCAGCGGCGGCTGCAACAAATACAATCGCCACAAAAACCAACGCATTCATTTGAGTGCCGTACAAGTAGCTCCAAAATGCCAGTAAATTGATATTTACCGCATTCAGCATCAGTTCAACACCCATCAATATCGCAATAGCATTCCGCCTTGCCATGACGCCAAAAAGTCCAATTGCAAACAAGGCTGTTGAAAAAACAAGATACCAGGATAGCGGAATCACTTGTTCCCACCCTTCCTTTCCATGGCGATAAAAACTGCGCCAATCAGGGCAGCCAGCAGCAGCAGTGAGGCAACTTCGAACGGGATCATATAAGCATCAGGGTCCACGAGTGCTTTTCCAAGTTGCACAAGATCCTCACCGCCTTCCGGTACGGTGCGGGTTTGTGTCATAAATCCATCCCAGCCGCTCATCATCGAAACAACAATGACAAAGAAAAAAACTGCAACCAGGGCTGCAATCCACCAGGTTTTATTTAATTGACTTTTTTCATCCTGCATCACCCCATGTGTAAGCATGACGGCAAAAATGACCAGGATTGCAATGGCTCCGATGTATACAATCACCTGAACAACGACAAAGAAACGGGATTCCAGCAATGCAAACAAAACAGCCACACCCAGCAGGGTTAATATCAACCAGAGGGCTGAATGCATGATTTTCCGGCCGGTAACAACCATCACGGCAGCCGATAACGTTATTGCAGCAGTAATCAGAAAAATAATCTGAACGGGCGTGATCATTCATCGACTCCAAACATATTATCTTGTGACATCTTTTATGCCCGTGTTTTGAACCGGATAAGGTTCGGGGGCTACCACAGGACGAGCACTTTTGCTTGTAAAACGTCCAACCAGATAATTGATCGCCAAAAAGAGCAAACCATTCAGGATTAACATCGCACCAACCCTGACAACGGTTTGATGTGCAGGGAGCAATTTATCCACCAGTGCGGTAAGGGAAACCAGGGCTAATGCAGCAGGAGTCAACACTTTCCAACTAAAATTAAGCATTTGGTCAATGCGAATTCTGGGCATCGAACCGCGGATCCAAATGCCAACAAACCAGATTATCGTGGTTTTGATCATCAGATAGATAAATCCCAAAATAGGAACCTGTTCAGCGCCCGGGCCGCGCCACCCGCCCAGAAAAATCGTTACAAAAACCATGGACAGGGTAAAGGCATGCAAAAAATCTGCGACATAGAACATGCCAAACTTCAACCCGGAATATTCAGTATTGAACCCGGCCACAAGCTCCGAATCCGCTTCAAGCAAATCAAAAGGAGAACGTCCATTCTCGGCAATGGTGGTGATGTAAAAGATCAGTGCGCCAAGCGGACTAATCAGCACATTCCAGACAGTCTGGTTTTCTACAATATCAGTAATTCCTAAACTCCCTGAGAACATGACCGGGATGAGCAGCGTAATGGTCATGGGGATTTCATAAGAGACAAGCTGGGCTACGGCGCGAAATGCACTGATCACGCTATATTTATTATTGGAGCCCCAACCGGCAAAAAGAAAACCCAGAGTCCCAAATCCACCGGCGGCTATTAAATAAAGAACCCCCACGTTTAGATCTACACCCACAACGCTAACCGCAAACGGGATCACCGCCCAGATAAGTAAAACACCCGCCACAGAAAGGATGGGAGCGAGATTGTAAGGCACCTTATCCACCTTGGCAGGTGTAATAATTTCTTTCGTAAAGATCTTCAACATATCAGCAATGGGCTGGAAGATACCCCCCGGACCAACCCGGTTGGGACCAATCCGGTCAGCGATTCTGCCAAGCAGCTTGCGTTCCGCCCAGATCAATACCAGAGAAAATACGATAGGCAACAAACTGAGCAAAACAGCACTGATGATATAAAGAATCACCTGGCTCAGGCTGCCCGAAAAACCCCAGCCTGTCATCACAGTCCTCAGCCACTCAGCGATAAAAGTAACGGGATCAGAGAGAAAATCCATAGACAGTTACCAGTTCCTCGTGAGATTATTCAGGACCACTCCAGAGCTCCCTTACGCCATATATAAACCAGCGCTGCTGCAAGGATCCCGATAAAAACGATGGCTTCGATGATTCCATACAAGGCAAGCTGCTCGTAAGCAACAGCCCAGGGAAATAAAAATATGGTTTCCACGTCAAAGATCAGGAATACCAGAGCAAAAATGTAGTATTGCGGTTTGAATTGGACCCAACTTTCGCCAACGGTTTCGATCCCACATTCATAAGTGGATAGTTTTACTGGATTAGGTTTTTTGGGAGAAACGAGTGCTGCCATACCGATCGCTACGGCCGGTACAAACATAGCGATAATCACAAAAATACCTATGTAAAGCCAATCGCTTAACATACTTGCTCCTGGATTATTTATCGATCGGGCTTTGAATGCACAACCAAAGACAAGACCATATTTTATCACAAATTGGCATTTAATAAAATTTTATCAAGAAACTTGTTACGAACTTTTTTAATTTTCAGATGGTTTATGTTTGAACAATACAGAAATCGGGAAGGCAATCATTCCGGCCATGGAAAGGATGACCGCTGACCATACCAAAACATTTTCCGGGAGACCCAGCAAGTCTTGTTCCTCAATATCGATCGGTATGCAAAGCAGAGCCTGCCGGTCTATGGAACCATCCGGCGCGACAAACAGCAGGTAAAACCAGAATTGGCCTGTGAAACTGCCTTTTACAGCCGATTTGACCTGCCACGAAAATCCAGGCAGCTTTTCCAAAGAAAAGGTCTCTTGAATACCCGCCGGCGGATCCATCTGAACCAGTGGCATGTCAATGCGCCCTTCAACCATGACCAGCCCATCGGATGATTGATCGACAGGATCCGATATATCATCGGCGACCGATATATCATCGGATGGCTTGATTTGAACAGTGATTTCACCGGCTTCCCCGGAATGCAAACGAGTGGGGTAAACCAATTGAGCCAGGAGCTCACGTCTATTTATCTGATCGACAACGGTTTCGAAACGGGGAACTGAAGTGGTTATGACCGGAAAATCAATCGTTTTTTCCATGGTGGGTACAGGCCAAAGTACCCAGCCCCAAATCGTGATGGCTGCTGACAAAAGGATTAAACCGGCAAACAAGCGTATTTTGATGATTGTATCCATGACAGTCCAATTTCATACATCCTTATCTGCCGGAGGTATCCGAAAGCACCTCCAACAAGCGATCAGCTTCTTCCACGGATATTTTTTGCTGTTGCAGCAATCGCATCACAATGAGTTTCTCTTCTTCGGTGACGTCTGAACCCTTTTCCATCCCCTCTGTTTCAACCTCGTCAACAGGTTCCTGATCTTCGTCGATCCAGGTATCGTAACCCAGGCTGCGAATTTGCTCCTGAACCTGCCGCATGGCTTCTTTCACATGCATTTCGGCCTCCCGAATGGCATCTTCCGTCACGCTGTCGGCTATTTCCTCCACGCCATCCATTGCTTCATGGGCAATCTTTGCCACTCCTTCGACCATTTTGATTTCCCAATGTACTTCTTTTTCACGGGCAGCCTGCCTGATTTCGCTTGCTTCTTTCAGCTTCTTCCACAGGATATCCAGATCGGTAAAAAGACGCAAGATCTCTTTTTCATCCAGAATATCACCCGTCACACGCACCCTGTCTCCGGCATCCAAAGTGATCTTTTGTTCGCCGCTTCCCAAGCGGATTTCGCCGCGACTCTCATTGATCTTCTTTTTCAGGCTGCTGGTTTCAAAGAGGATGTTCTCTCCCCCACTGCGGATCTGCAGCGCTGCATTCGAATCGGCGGGCAAATGTAAAAAGATATCGTCCGCGCTGCGAATGGAGATTTTTTCCTTGTTGGAATCCATCAGGCTTACTTCAACGCTGCCATCACAGCGAACATCCAATGAGCCGCCAACCCCCTGCAGCTTCACGTTACCGGAAACCCGATCCACGGACAAACCGCCCCCCAGATTCTTGCCCGTCAATTTATCACCGACCCTGCCAATCTTCAATTTACCGGAGATATTTTCCAGCAAACAACTCTCGCTGACGCGCCCGATCGCTGCCGAAACGATATTTTGCAGGGCCAGCCTGCCACCCACTGTATTAATTGTCAGGGGATTTTCGAGATCACGCAGGCGGGCATTCTCACTGACCCGTTCGATGATCAATTCCCGGTTTTTGGGAATTGAGAGATCACAATCCTCCACAAACAGCAGCCTTAGTAACTTGTTTTCATGCCTGATCTTCTGCACATTGATATCGGTGATGATACCCAGCTCCGGACGATCCCACTGGTGCACATCCAGATTGCCATGCGCCCTGACGACAATCGTAACATCAGATTCCACTGAAATGATCTGCTGATATTTGTCCATCCATACCTCCAGCGGTTATTTCTGTTTTTTAGCGCTCCAGAGCCTCCAGCAATTTGTCGGCCTCTTCAAGGGATATTTTTTTCTCGCCCACCAGACGCATGATGATCATCCGTTCACCGGTCAGATCACCAGAATGGCCTGAATTTTCACTTTGAGTGACATGAGAAATGGGGGATGTGTCATAACCCATGGATTGAAGCCTGGATTCGACCTGTTTCAACGCATTCTGAACCCGCTCTTCTGCTGCCTGCATTTCTTCCTTTGACAGGTCAATTCCTTCATCTGCACCTGTTCCCGGCTCGTTGCTTCCAGAACGAGCCTCCCGGCGAGCCTTGTTCTCTTTTCCGAGTTCATTCCACAAGCTCTCGAGTTCTTCAAAGAGTTTGAGAATTTCCTTATCCTCAATTTTTCCTGCAACAATTTGAATCTTTCCCCCTGCATCCAGCTCAAATTTTCGCTTTCCATCACCCACCAACAGCACGTGTTTGCGGTGAAGGATTTTCTCCCGTCGATCACCGATGGTCAATTCAGTAAGATGTGCATCCGTTTTCACGCGCATTTCTGCATCCAGCTCGAACGGAAGATTGATGGAAATACCGGCGGAGGAACGCAATTTTACAGGTTCGTAGCTTTCGGAAAGGAAATCGATGTGGATGTCACCCATCGCACGGATGTCAGCTCCGGTATGCAAGCCTGCCAGTTCGACGCCACCATTTACACGATCGACCTGAACCATACCGTAGCAATCCTTGCCTTTCAGATTGCCGCCAACACTGTGGATTTCCAGCCGGCCAGCGATATCCTGCACCAGGCAGCTTCCGTTCACACGATCAATTTTTACCCGATTTGCCTGTTGTACAGCCAGATTACCGTCCAGTGAATGGATTTCCACATCGGATGTTACGTTTCGTACACGCCCATTTCCGGAAGCCTTCTCGATAACCAGCAGCGCCTGACAAGGCACTTTAATCATCGCGTCATCTACAAACAGAAGATGTAAACCGTCACTTTCATGCTGGATGCGTTGTACATTCAGGTCTGTTTCAATCCATACTTCCGGCTTATCCCACCCTTCGACATCGAGTGTCGCATGAGCTTTGATGAACAACCTGTCACCCGGGCGGAAAGGCATCGACTGTTGAAATTTCTTCATGCTATACTCCTCTGTCCAGATATCTTTGAATGGGCATTTTTACACCCGCAAACTCAACCGGCTCCCCTGACAGCATTCCTATCTGCAAGAAAACATTTCGAAACCGGTGATGATTCCAAAACAATCATAGCATATATATTAAGTTTGTCAAGTACTATATCAATAATATTAAGTATTTTGTTGATATTATTCAAATAATAGTTTACAAATAATTTTGTATTACAAAATTATTTTATTGTTCATTCGTTCGATTTGGCTTCATCCCAAAAACGATCCATTTCTTCCTGTGTCATATCGGTCAACTGCTTTCCACTTTCTGTGGCCCTTTTTTCGATATGCTCAAAACGTTTTTTGAAGCGGGCATTGGTTGAACGCAAGGCCGTTTCTGCATCGACATTCAGCCAGCGAGCCAGATTAACCGCCGCAAACATCAAATCGCCAACTTCAGATTCGATGCGTGGGCTGCCGGCAGCTTCCTTTACCTCGGCGAACTCTTCTGCCACTTTGCCGTAAACCGGTTCAATATCCTCCCAATCAAATCCCACCCGCGCGGCACGGGTTTGAATCTCCTGCGCCTGGCTGAGAGCAGGTAATGAAGCGGGGACCCCTCTCAGAAGACCGACAGCACTATTGGTTTCACTATTCTCAATCCGTTCCTGGGCTTTGACCTTCTCCCAGGCAGCCACCACACCCCCGGCATCCGTAACCGATAGATCACCAAAAACGTGTGGATGACGGCGAACAATTTTACGATGGATCCCTGCCAGCACATCAGCCATGCCAAACTCTCCTTCTTCCACACCTATCTGGGCATGCAGAAGGATCTGAAGAAGTAGATCACCAAGCTCTTCGGCAGTTTTTTCAGGGAGCTCGTTATCCAGAGCATCCAGAAGTTCGTACGTTTCTTCCAGCAAATAGCGCCGCAAGGACAGATGCGTTTGCTCTCGATCCCACGGGCAGCCATCAGGAGCCCGCAGGCGGGCGATCACTTCCTGGAATTCCTCAAAGGACGTTTCAACAGGAAGAGGGGGTACATATAATACCGTGCGAAGGCTGATCTCCTCCTGCCGGTCTATTTCATATAGCGGAATTGCCTGGATCTTGCATTGTGCTGTTCCGGCATCATGTACGAGTTTGACGACCAATTCATCCGGGTAGACGTTGGTAAGCGCCATTTTCACTTCAGAAGCGATCATCCGCGAATAGATCTGTGCCACCAGCAGGGGTGAAGAAGGGGGAAAAGGCGGCTGCAGCCGTTGGCCCAGTTCAAGAGCGTCCATTAATGTGACAAACGGGAAAGGATCCAGCTCAAGGGCAGAAAATACCGGTTCAAGGAAACTTAATCCTTCAATAATTCTTACCGGAATACCATTCTGTTTCGCCCTGCGGACAATCTCTGGGGATGTGGCTTCGGCTACAAATGGATGGCCTGGAACCGCGTACGTCACACCCTGCGGCCGGGCTCCAAGTGTCAGCACTTGCTGGACTATTTTTTCGTATACATCTTCAAAGGAAGCATGTTCTTCATACAGGTAATCAAAGGAATGGATGTCCATCTTGTTTGACAGAATCTGTATCGTCGGATGCTCTGCCGTACGAATATAGAGCTCATCGATTTGTTCAAGCCAGTTTCTTGCTTCCACAGTCAACAGATCCCCACTTCCGGGACCTAACCCAAGGATTGTAATGCCTGTCTGTTTCTGATTTGTCATGACACGATTCCTAAAAAAATGGTGTACTCCAGCATAATGACTGAAATACACCTGTTATTCTAACAAAAAACCGGGTTTTGAACTCTTCGAGTCTTACTCTTCGAGTTTTAACGCTTAGCGGATTAACGTTTTGTATAGGTTGGGGCCTTGCGGGCTCGTTTCAGGCCTGGTTTCTTGCGTTCCTTTACGCGTGGATCCCGGGTGAGAAAACCGCTCTTGCGCAGAGCTGCAATATCATTGGGGTTCATTTTTACCAACGCACGTGCCAGACCCAGACGGACGGATTCGGTTTGACCTGTCACCCCGCCGCCATTCACCTTTACAGTGACGTCAAAGTTACGCGAGTCCAGCCCAATTGCTGATAACGGCGAGAGAATCGCTTCGACATCGCCATAACGAGTGAAAAAATCACCCAGCAGCTTCTCATTAACCAGAAAAGTACCCGTTCCACTCATAACACGCACCCGCGCGGTACTCTCCTTTCGACGACCAATAGCTTCGTAATACTGACTTGCCATTCTCTTCTACTCCTTATGATAAGGGCTGGGGGTTTTGGGCTTCATGTATATGTTCATTACCCACGAAGATTTTCAGCCTTTTTATCAGCTTTCGTCCAAGGCGATTATGCGGAAGCATACCCCAGACAGCACGCCGAATGATACGATCAGGATGTTTTCTCAGCATTTCATCCATGGTTGATTCTTTTAGACCACCCGGGTATCCTGAATGCCGATAATACATCTTCGATACAAGTTGTTTTGGCGCGATCTGTAGTTTTTCAGCATTCGTTACAACCACGTAATCACCCATATCGCCGCCAGGTGTGAAATTGGGTTTATGTTTCCCCAACAGGATTTCAGCAATCCGGGTGGATAAGCGACCCAGACTCTGATCACTTGCATCGAACAAAATCCAGTTTGATTCCGGTTTCCCTTTATTTACGTATGACTTTTGCACTGCCATCTTCTCCAAACATCATATTCATCACTTGGATGTCTCATTACAATTATCTTGTTTATCCAAATTTTCCAAATCTTTACGACAGCCATTCTCATTTGCATATTCCACCGAATACAAGACCAGCCCATTGGCCGGAGCCATTCCCGGTAAGGAAGGTGTTGACTGTTCCAAACATTTCTGTAAATCCGTTACCGCCATTTTCTGCATCGCCGTCAGAATTTGCATATAAACAATCCGCCTGACCATGTGGTACAGAAATGCATTGGCGGTGATCTCATAAGTCCAACCCTCGGGTGTTTCAGACCAATCTGAACCAGTCACCACCCGAATGGTATTGCCTCCCGGTTTCATCGGGCTGCCAAATGATCGAAAATCATGGCTGCCCATAAACAGAGCAGCGGCCTCATGTGGCAGACCAGATTGAGGCTTTGGCCACAACCGCCAGGCATAACGGTCACGCAGAGGGTCACGAAACGGCTGGAAGTAGATTTGATACCGGTATGTTCTGCTGAGTGCATCAAAGCGTGGATGAAAGGTTTCATCCACCACGCTGGCAGCTTTCACCCCGATATCGACAGGCAGGTGGGCAGTGAGTGCTCTCTGCAAGGTTTCCACCGAGTGAGCCCAGTTGAGGTCAAATGTTATGACCTGTCCGCTGGCATGCACACCGGTATCCGTTCTGCCGGAAGCCAGGATAGACCTGCCTTCCCAGCCCATACGCCGGAGTGCATTTTCAACTTCCAACTGAACCGTTCTTTCGTTCCCCTGGCGTTGAAACCCGTGGAACTCAGTACCGTCGTAAGAAAGAATAACTTGGTAATGTGCCATTCCAGACCGGTATGTATCCGGTTGGATTACTCTTCAACCAATTCCAAAATAACCATGTCAGCCGCATCGCCGATCCGAGGGCCAAGATGGAACATACGGGTGTAGCCGCCACTGCGATTCGTGTAACGCGGCCCAATATCATCAAACAATTTCTTAACCACTTCGGGTGCTCCGCCCAAACGGGCTGCAACCTGCCGGCGGGCATGAACCTTTGCAGCATCATCAGCCTGGGCTGATTTCTTTGCAATGGTGATCAATTCCTCGGCTTCCCCGCGGATGAACTCAGCCTTTGCCCGGGTAGTTTGCATTCGTTCGTTCGTAAAGAACTGTTTAACCATTGTACGGCGAAGCCCGGCCCGCTGGCCGGTATTCCGGCCTAATTTTTTTCCAGAAACGCGATGTCGCATTTTTATTGCTCCAAATCCAAATTTTCCTCTAAATTGAGGAAGCCTTTTTCCACCATTTTTTGGCGTAGTTCATCCAGGCTCTTTTCACCGAAATTGCGGATACTCATGACGGCTTCTTCACCTTTATCCAGCAGTTCCAGCACGTCACCGACTGTGGTGATACCTGTTCGCTTCAGCGAGTTGAAAACACGCACTGAAAGATCCAGATTCTCGATGGGGGTTTCTGCTGCTTCACTGGTTAAGTGACTGCCTGTGATCTCTTCGTCCTGTTTGACCACCATCGTTTCCTCACCAACCCCTGATATTAAGCGCAGATGATCAATCATGATCTTTGATGCTTTTCCCAGTGCATACTCGGGTGTAATGGTGCCATCCGTCCAGATTTCAAGTTCCAGCCGGTCATAATCGGTGCTCTGTCCGACCCGCGATGAGCCTACCTCCCAATTTACTTTTTTTACCGGACTAAATATCGCATCCACGGGGAGTTCACCGATCGGAAGATTTTCAATTCGGTCATTCGCTGGCGAATAACCCCTTCCGCGCTCCACGGTCATATCGATTTCAAGGTGCGCATTTCCTTCATCCACCGTGAACAAATACAGCTCCGGATTAATAATTTCAACCTCAGCAGGAGCCTGTATATCTGCGACGGTTACTTCACCTGCTCCATATATTTCAAGGTGAA
Source organism: Chloroflexota bacterium (assembly GCA_021372725.1). Taxonomy (GTDB): domain Bacteria; phylum Chloroflexota; class Anaerolineae; order Anaerolineales; family Anaerolineaceae; genus JAJFTV01. The sequence continues at coordinate 17,277 of JAJFTV010000149.1, forward strand.
GATTTGCAATATCCTGATCGTGAAGGATCATTCTAAGTTGTTTAATCCGCAGCATCACCTGAATGACATCTTCTTTAACGCCGGGGATATTGCTAAATTCATGCATGACATCTGAAATACGGATAGAAGTAACAGCAGCACCTTCCAGAGAAGATAACAGGATACGGCGAAGGGCATTGCCAATCGTTACGCCAAAACCTCTCTCCAGAGGGCTGATCACAAACTTTCCATAATTCCGGGCTTCAGCATCCCGTTCGACTTTTGGAGTAACCATGTTCATAATTGCAGCCAATTTTCACCTCTCTCCAGTAAGGAGATCCAATTTCCACTTTGAAAATGATCCGGCTTACCTCGAATAGTATTCAACGATCAATTGCTCGTTAAGATTTCCGTCAATTTCCCCCCGTTCCGGAAGGCGAATAACCCGGCCTGACATTTGGTTCAGATTACGTTCCAGCCAAATCGCGCAAGGATATTTTTCGGCCACGGCAGGCAGATCCTTGAAGAATGTTGTGCGGCGTGATTCCTCACGAACAACCAGTTCATCACCTGGCTCCAGCACCATGGAAGGTACATCGGTTCGACGGCCGTTGACCATGAAATGTCCATGACTCACCAATTGGCGGGCTTGAACACGATTGACCGCAAAACCCATCCTGAAAACGACATTATCCAGGCGAAGTTCCAATGTTTGTAGCAAGTTTAAACCGGGTGGACCACGCCGTTTTTCAGCAAAACTGAAGTAGCGACGGAATTGTCGTTCCAAAATCCCGTAGATCCGCCGTGCTTTTTGTTTTGCACGCAGTTGCTTTGCATAATCGGATTCGCGGGATCCATGCGCGGTTTGAGTTCGTCCATGTTCACCAGGTGCATAAGCACGTCGATCAAAAGCGCATTTGGGTGTGAAACAACGTTCCCCTTTTAGAAATAGTTTTTCACCTTCTCTACGGCATAACCTGCATGCCGGTCCAATATATCTAGCCATTTCTCCCTCTCCTAATTACACACGACGTTTCTTTGGAGGCCGGCAGCCATTGTGGGGCACCGGAGTAACATCTGAAATCGAGCGAACTCGAATTCCGATGGACTGCAGCGAACGAATTGCCGATTCTCTGCCAGGACCAGGCCCCTTTACAATCAGATCTACCTCTTGAACACCCAGGGACATTGCGGCTTTCAAAGCCTGTTCCGCTGCAAGCCGCGCGGCAAACGGAGTACTTTTCCGTGAGCCTTTGAAGCCTGCGGATCCAGAGCTTCCCCAGCAAACAGCATTGCCCTGCTGGTCGGTTATGGTAACGATTGTATTATTAAACGAGGCGTAAATGTGAACCTGGGCAGAAGAAAGCGTTCGTTTCGCTTTCTTTGCAACTGCGCCGCGTCGTGCTGAACGAACATTTTGAGCCATATCACCTCACAAACAAATTATTTACATCATTCGAGATTGTGCAAACTCTTGTCCACCGGAAAGGCCGCGAGAGGGAAGTGTCTCTCTTTCCAGACAGTAAGAATCTGCAACAACTCTTCTATTTCTTCGCAGCTCCACGTCGACGACCACGACCGGCAACCGTCTTCTTGGGGCCTTTGCAGGTTCTTGCGTTGGTCCGGGTTCGCTGCCCACGCATGGGGAGTGAACGGCGGTGCCGCATTCCGCGATAACACCCAATTTCAATCAGGCGTTTAATATTCATCTGGACTTCACGTCGTAAATCTCCTTCGACTTTGTAAGTCTGGGAAATGTACTCACGCATGGAGTTGACATCTATTTCAGTCAGATCTTTTACACGGATATCCCCATTGACACCGGTGGCAGCCAGGATATTGTGCGCCCGGGTTGGGCCAATTCCATAAATATACTGCAGCGCAATCTCGGTTCGCTTGTCTCGTGGGAGGTCTACACCTTCAATTCTCGCCATTTTTTATCATCCCTGTCGTTGCTTATGGTTCGGATTTTCACAAATAATATATAAAATACCTTTGCGCTTGACAACCTTGCATTTTGCGCATCGCTTTTTGATGGATGCTGTTACTTTCATGTTATTTCTCCTTCAAGTCCTTCTTGCATAGCCAAAGTACTGATTATACTTGTTCCACTCCAGGTTGTCCAGCAATCTGCGCCGGGCTTTCTCCGTTTTCCAGCCTGGTCAAAATCAATGGTCCGTTTTCCGTAACGGCTACAGAATGTTCCCAATGACAGCACAACGATCCATCCTCCGTTACAACTGTCCACTCATCAGGACAGACCCGAGTCCGTTCGGTACCGACCAATATCATCGGTTCCAGCGCAATGACCATACCCGGCTGCAATTCAACACCACGTCCTGGTATCCCATAATTGGGTACTTGCGGGCCTTCATGCATCACCCGACCTACGCCATGTCCGGTATACTCGCGGGTTACATAATAGCCATGTTTTTCAGCATACTGCTGAACGGCATAAGAAACATCGCCCACCCGGTTACCGGCACGCATTTTTTCAATGCCCGCATACAACGCCTGCTCGGTCACTTTAAGCAGTCTCATGGCTTCAGGCGATACCTCGCCGGCCGGAGCAGTAAAGGCAGAATCAGCAACAAAACCTTCATAGGTTGTGCCACAATCCACCGAGACGATGTCTCCGTTTTTAACTTTCCTTTTCCCGGGTATACCATGCACCAGTTCATCGTTGATGCTGACATTGGTACTGGCCGGGTACGGATATGGGCCCGGGTAATTCATAAAGGGTGATGTTACCCCGTACTTCCTTAAGACTTCCTCGGCAGCCGCATTAATATCGGCAGTTGTAACGCCCGGACGTATCATTTTATAAGCCGCCTGCAGCGCCTCTGCGTTAATCTTTCCGGCTGCGCGCATGATTTTTAGTTCATCCGGTGTTTTAATGGTTATCTTTCTATACCAGGCCATTATGAACCTCTCGCCTTTGATAGAAGTTGTTCCGTCACATCATCAATTCCCAGGCTCCCATCCACTTCCACCAGTAAAGCCAGTTTTTGAAAGTATTCAATCAATGGGCTTGTCTGTTGATGATAGACAGCAATTCTGTTTTCTACAGTTTCCGGTAAATCATCTGGCCGTTGATGTAAAGTTGAACCGTCATCGTCGCAAATACCTGCTTCTCTTGGCGGGTTATGGCTGATGTGATAGACCCGGCCGCACTGGGGGCAGGTCCATCGCCCACTCAACCGCTCCACAAGAATATGCGCAGGTACCTTGATGTAAGCAACCATTTGCAATTTGCCATGAATAACGGCCAGAAATTCCAGCAAAGCATCCGCCTGGAAGGGAGTACGAGGAAATCCATCGAGAATTGCGCCATTCGCACAATCAGGTTTCAACAAACGTTCCTTGATCATTTCAATGGTTACATCATCCGGAACGAGCTGCCCTTTATCCATAAATGTTTGGGCGAGCATGCCCAATTGTGTCTTCTTCTTTAGATGTTCCCGAAAAATATCGCCTGACGAGATATGCGGAAGACCCAGCTCTGCTGATAACCGCACAGCCTGTGTTCCTTTTCCCGCACCTGGGGCGCCAAGAAGTATAACAAACTCACCCATCACGACATTACCCTTTGATCAGGCCTTCATCGTAGCCATGCACTTTCAATTCGGTTTCGATAATGGTAAATGTATCGCGCACCACCCCCACCACGATCAACAACCCGGCCGATGAAACGAGGAAAAGATTTCGCCCAACCGGCAAGAACAAATTTACGACAAATGGAAGCACGGCTACAATTCCGAGGAATAACGCACCGGGTAAGGTAATACGCCGTTGCACCTTTGTCAGGTATTTCTGCGTTGCTTCTCCCCTTACAACACCCGGTATCTGGGCGCCTTGTTTTTTCAGATTCTCGCCATAATTCTGTTGTGTGAAAAGCACATCTGTATAGAAGTATGTGAAAATCACGATGGTTGCGAAATAAATCACCGCATACCAGGCATTTCCGCCGCCAAAAGTATCGGATATGCCATTTGCCAGGGTTTTAACCCAGGCGGTTTGGGAATTGACGAAATAACTGGCAATAATTGTTGGGAATGACAGGAAAGCCTGGGCAAAGATCAGCGGGTTCATGCCGGCCATGTTGACCATCAACGGCAGATTGCTGCGAACCGGCATGGACATACGATTGCCGACGCGGCGACCCGGGAAGAGGACCGGTACGTTTCTTCGTCCTTGCTGAACATAAACAATTGCAAAAATCGTTAACGCCAGAATGAAGAGAACGATGATTAACATCCACCAGCCGTTTTGCTTGTCGCTCAACAATGATCCCAGGTTTTGCGGTAGGCGCGAGATAATTCCAGAGAAGATGATCAACGATAAGCCTTGATTGGGAATGCCGTATTCAGAAATGATCTGCCCCAACCAGATACCAAACATGGTACCGGCGATCATGCTGACCAGGGTCGAGATCGTGGGCAGCAATGCATCACCGGTAAACCCGAAATTCATTAACTGGGATGAACCGCTTTGCACAGCCATTTGATTGAAAATGTTGATTTGTCCAACTGCTGACAAGAGAGCCATTGGGATGGTCAAGATGACGGTCCATTTTTCCATCCATTTCCGACCTTCACTCTGGTTTTCTTTCAGTCTACGTTCCAAGGCGGGGATAATCGGTGTAAGCAATTGGATGATGATCTGGGCGGTAATGTAGGGATATACGCCCATCGCCAGGATGGAAAAATTGGATACAGTTCCACCCGAGAGCATATCAAGGAGGTTGAAGAGGTTGGCACCAGCGCCTCCCGACTGGGAAAGTGCTTGTAAAACCTCTCGGTTAATACCGGGTACCGGGATATTAGCAGCCAATCGATATAAAATCAATATACCAATTGTTAACAGAAGTTTCTTACGAATATCCTCTGATGTCCACAAGTAACGCCAAGCTGACCGCCTCATATTCGGGTCTCCTTATCCGGGTTTCTACTCGGCTTCATCTATAATAAGTTCTACAGTGCCACCAGCCGCTTCGATTTTTTCGCGAGCACTCCTGGTGATGCGGTGTACTCGTAATTTCAACGGTACAGTGACATTTCCATTTCCCAAAATTGCCACAGGGTTTCCGGATTTGCTGAGAAGTCTTGCTTCGGCCAATGATTCGACGCCAACCTCACTGTCGGCCGTGAATTTCGAGAGTTGAAACAGGTTCACTTCGTTATATTCCACCCGGTTTGGGGGGGTAAAACCTTCACCACGTTGAAAGGGGAGACGGCGGTAAAATGGCAAATTGCCGCCCTGGCGATATAAATTGCCGCCGGCGCCTTGCCGCGAATTCTGTCCCTTTGTACCTTTTCCGGCGGTCTTACCCTGGCCGGCTGCAGGTCCACGTCCAACACGTTTTCGTTTTTTTGTGGAGCCATCATTTGGTTTAAGATCTTTTAATTCCATGTTTTCCTACTTTTCCACGGCAACCAAATGCACAATTTTCGCAATCATCCCCCGCACGGCGGGATTATCTGCATGTTCTACCGTCTGGTTAATTTTCCGTAAACCCAAAGCATGAGCTGTTTCTTTCTGCCGCTGAGGGTTACCAATCAGGCTTTTTACTAGCGTGATTTTGATTGTTTTCTGCTTTACTTTTGTCTTAGGCATTTTTTCTTCGCTCCCAGAAAGGCAGCAGCTCTTTGACAGGTTTTCCGCGTTTGCGAGCCTCTTCTTCAGGTGACTTGAGTTGAGCCAAAGCATCAAAAGTCGCTTTCACCACGTTCAACGTATTGGAGCTGCCCAATGATTTGGTCAAAATATCATGGATCCCCGCGGCTTCCAGTACAGCACGTACGCCGCCTGCGGCGATAACGCCGGTACCTTGAGATGCAGGTTTTAACAGGACTTTTGAACCACTTAAATGACCGATCACTTCATGGGGAATGGTTGTTCCCGCCATCGGGATTTTAACCATCGACTTGTGAGCATGTTCTGTAGCTACGCGCATGGCATCCGGGACGGCATTTGCTTTACCAACTCCCAATCCCACACGGCCATTATTATCACCAACAACCAGGGTGACACGGAATTTAAAGCGGCGGCCACCTTTCAACACTTTTGCCACGCGAGCAATATCAATCACGCGCTCGTCGTATTGTGTTTCAACAGGTTGGTATTCCATTCGTTCCATAAGAGCTCCTCTACCTTCCTAAAAATCCATCCCGCCCTCTCGGGCAGCATCGGCCAGGGCTTTAATCCGTCCGATATATCGATATCCACCACGATCAAAAACCACGGTTTTTACGCCTTTTTCCAAAGCTCGCCGGGCCAGAAGAGCGCCAACCAGTTTTGCCTGTTCGGTTTTTGTTTTTCCATCCATCTCGCTGCGCAGTTCGTGATCAATGCTGGATGCAGCCACCAGAGTATTCTTCGCATCGTCATCGATGATCTGTGCATAGATTTCTTCTTCACTCCGAAAAACGTTTAACCGAGGTCTTTCAGGTGATCCGTAAATGGTTTTTCGAACGCGGCGATGCCGTTTTAATCTTGCTTCATTTCTCGACTTGTTAGCCATTCGTTAATCCCTCATCTATGCCTTAGCCGTCTTTCCGGCTTTATGGCGTACTTTCTCACCCAAATAGCGGATCCCTTTTCCCTTGTAAGGTTCAGGCGGCCGTACTTCGCGGATATTTGCGGCAGTCTGGCCGACTGTTTCCTTATCATAACCATTCACCTTTAGCTGGCGGGTTTTGGTATCCACTTCAAATGATATCCCTTCCGGTGGTTTGACAACTACAGGATGGGAATAACCAACGTGGAGGGTAATATTTTGTCCGTCCTGTTCCACTCTATAGCCCACGCCCTGTACCTCAAGCACTTTGGAAAAACCTGTACTGACACCTGTAATCATATTGTTGATCAAGGCGCGTGTCGTACCGTGCAAAGACCGCGCGATTGCTTCGTCAGACTCACGCTTGACGATAACACGGTTATCTTCAAGCATAACCGAAACATGCGACGAGACCTGGCGTGTTAATTCGCCTTTGGGCCCTTTTACATGCACTTCACTGCCATCAATCTTTACTTCCACACCGGCCGGGATGGTCATCGGTAAACGACCTATTCTAGACACAGTTCACCTCCATAAATCTAATGACTACCAGACCTTGCAAATGATCTCGCCGCCTACGCCCAATTGGCGGGCACGTTGACCGGTCATCACACCTTTCGATGTGGAAACAATCATGATACCCATACCGGAAAGGACCCATGGGATATCCTGTTTTTGTGTATACACTCGCCGCCCCGGGCGGCTGACGCGGGTCAGGCCTGTAATGACTGGTGTACGCTGTCTTCGTTCACCAACATATTTCAACCAGATGCGCAGTACCCGATGGGAAGGTTTCTTCCCTTCCACAATCTCGTATCCTTCAATAAATCCTTCTTCTTTCAGGATACGGGCAAGTTCAGTTTTCATTTTCGATGCAGGCATTGCAACAACAGGTTGACCAGTAATCACCGCATTACGTACACGGGTTAACAAGTCTGCAATCGGATCGTTCACACTCATATCATTCCTCCAGCAGATTACCAGGATGCTTTTCGGACGCCCGGAATCTGGCCCTTCAAAGCTATTTCGCGGAAACAAATTCGGCACAATCCAAAACGTCGAATATACCCACGTGGACGCCCACAGATCTTACAGCGATTCCTGACCTGGTTGGGGTACTTCCTACGCATTTCACGATAAGCCATGCACTTTTTTGCCATGTTAATCCTTTCTGAACGGCATGCCCAGCATTTGCAGCAACTCTCTTGCCTGACCATCGCTTTTAGCCGTTGTTACAATGGTCATTTCCATTCCGCGAATTTTATCGATCTTGTCATAAACGATTTCAGGAAAAATCAACTGTTCACGTACACCCAGTGTGTAATTCCCTCGACCGTCAAATGAATTGCCGGATACGCCCCGAAAATCGCGGACACGGGGAAGTGCGATGTTGATCAAGCGATCAAGAAACGCCCACATCTTGTCACCGCGCAGAGTGACTTTCACTCCAATGGAGCGACCCTCGCGCAGCTTGAAATTGGCGATACTCATCCGAGCCTTGGTTACCACAGGATGCTGACCGGTAATGGCTGTCAGATCAGCCACAGCAGCTTCCAGTGACTTGGGATTGTCCAGCGCCTCGCCCATTCCGATGTTGACGACCACTTTTTCAATCCTGGGCACCTGCATGACATTGTCCATGTTCAAGGATTTCATCAAGGCTGGAACAATTTCCTTTTGATATTTCTCTTTCAACCTATTCATTCATCTTCTCCCAGATGACCTATTTATCGATCACTTCATCACATTGCTTGCAGACACGCTGTACATCATCACCATTGCGAGAGATGCTGATGCGGGTAGGCTTCCCGCACTTGGGGCAAACCAGCATCACGTTTGAGATGTGAACCGGTGCTTCAAAACGAATTTTCCCCGGAGCAACAGACCTGCCCTGTGCCTGAACCTGTGACTGGTGCTTGACACGCATATTGATGCCCTGTATCACAACACGTCCTGCCAAAGGAAGAACTTTGATCACTTCACCTTTTTTACCTTTGTCTTCATCCCTGCCACTGATGACCATTACCTGATCACCTTTGCGGATTTTTGCTTTCATCATATAACTCCTATCCACCTCAACCTAGATGACTTCCGGGGCAAGTGAAACGATCTTCATAAAGCCTTTTTCGCGAAGTTCGCGTGCGACAGGCCCAAAAATACGTGTGCCTTTTGGATTGGAACCATCGGCATCCAAAATGACAACAGCATTATCATCAAAACGGATTGAGGAACCATCCTCTCTTCGCCATTCCTTGGAACAACGAACAATCACTGCCTTGACAATTTCCGATTTTTTTACTGTTGCCTGGGGTGATGCAGATTTTACTGTACCAACGATAATATCACCCACTGCTCCATATCTTCGAACGGATCCGCCCATAATATGGATGACAAGTATTTCACGCGCACCGGTATTATCAGCAACTTTAAGACGACTTTCCTTTTGGATCATGACCTATTCTCCTTCGGCAGGTTCGCCAGTTTCCTCATGTCGCACGATCTCCTCGATCACCCACATTTTCTCTTTTGAGATCGGGCGGCTCTCGATAATCCGTACATGGTCTCCAACCTGGCAGCCTAATTCGTCGTGAGCTTTTACGCGTTTCTTGTCATGAACCACCTTTCCATACAAGGGGTGTCGATAAGTACGTGTGATTTCCACGATCGATGTCTTCATCATTTTGTTGCTCGTCACAACACCTTCTAATCGCCTTCGTTTGCTGTTCATAGCGTACCTTCCTGCAAGGCTTTTATTTCCTGTTCTCTTAAAATCGTCTCATATTGAGCGATTGTACGGCGAAGTTTCTTCAGCCGGCTTGTATCGGTTAACTGACCACTGACAATCTGAAAACGGAGATTCATGTATTCCTGACGGGCATCCTCCAGCTTTGTTGCGAGTTCAGATCCCGATAAAAGTTTGAGCTCTGCAGCTTTCATAATGATTCTCCCATCAAATGTTCACGGGTAATAACCTTTGTGCGGATCGAAAACTTGAAAGAAGCCTGCCTTAGTGCTTCGACAGCAACCTGTTCCGGCAAGCCACTGATTTCAAACATTATTCTTCCGGGTCTGATTACAGCCACCCAATATTCAACGTTTCCCTTTCCTTTGCCCATACGGGTTTCCTGGGCACGCTTTGTATAGGGTTTGTCAGGAAAGATACGAATCCACATTTTTCCACGGCGTTTCATAACCCTGACCATCGCTCTACGGGCCGCTTCAATCTGGCGAGCTGAAACCCATCCCGGCTCGAGCGCCTGCAAACCAACTTCACCGAAGCTGATCTCGGCGCCGCGCAATGCTTTACCGGTCATTCTCCCG
>JAJFTV010000151.1 GCA_021372725.1 Chloroflexota bacterium
GATGGAAAGTTTATGCCTATGGGACAGAGCCACCGAAGGGAATCGAACCCTTGACCGATCGCTTACGAAGCGACTGCTCTGCCGGCTGAGCTACGGTGGCACTGCGATCCAAATTATACCAGTTTGATTACAGAAAGAACAAGGAAATTTCAACCGTTAAATAAAATGAGAGATAGGACTGAAACCAATCATAAAATGCGAATCGCAATGATCTCTTATCATACCTGCCCGCTGGCCACTCTGGGTGGCAAGGACAGCGGCGGGATGAATGTATATGTGCACGAACTCACCCGTCAGTTGGGAAAAATGGGAATTTATGTCGATGTTTTTACCCGCTCGCAGGATGAACATGTACCGCACGTATTGCATGACCTGGGGTATGGCAACCGGGTGGTGCATATTCCCGCCGGTCCCGAAGTACCCCTCTCCAAATCTGAACTGGTTCAGCATATCCCCGAGTTTGTAGATCATATTCTCGATTTTGCCAATAAAAAGGGCTGCAAATATGATCTGATCCACAGTCATTACTGGATGTCCGGGATTGCCGCCATAGCCCTGAAAAAGGAATGGAATGTCCCGATTATTCAGATGTTCCACACCCTGGGACGAATGAAAAACCGGATTGCCCGCAGCCCTGAAGAACGGGAAGGCGATTACCGTTTGAACGGTGAGCAGGAAGTCCTGGATAATGTCGATGCCGTGGTGATCGCCACGCCCGCCGAGAAAACACAGTTGGAATTTCTGTATCAGGCAGAGCATGTCCCGACGTTCATCATTCCACCTGGAGTGGATACTTCACGTTTCTATCCCATCCCCAAGGATGAAGCGCGGGAGTATGTAGGGCTGGAACCGGATGACCACATGATTTTGTTCGTTGGCCGGATCGAGCCTTTAAAAGGCATCGATACCCTGCTGCAGGCTATCCTCAAGCTGCAAACGAAAGGGATCATCCAGTGCTGCAACCAGTATCTGGTGATCATTGGTGGTAATTCCGAAGTCGAGGCTGCCAGGGCAAATACGGAAATGGCCCGTCTGCAAAAAATGTGTGTGGAAATCGGTATTGGCGACCTGGTGTTGTTTGTGGGAAATCGCAGCCAGGATGCTCTGCCTTATTATTATTCTGCCGCGGATGCCGTGGTGATGCCTTCCCATTATGAATCCTTCGGGATGGTGGCATTGGAGGCAATGGCTTGCGGAACACCGGTGGTGGCATCCCAGGTAGGAGGATTAGCCTTTCTGGTCAAAGATGAACAGACCGGTTATGTAGTGCCCAACAATGATCCTGAAGCACTGGCAGAAAAGCTGAGCGATCTTCTCGAAAATCCTGCTCTGCGGGAAAAATTAGGAAAACAGGCGGCTGAATATGCCCGCGGCTACGACTGGGAGATCATCGCCGCCCGGATTGCCGGGCTTTACAATCAGGTGATCGATCAAAAGGTGCAATGGCAGAGCGTCCACGGCAGCCTGCATTGAGTCTTTTTTTCTAAACCCACACTATTCCTTTGGTGTGGATTTCTTCGTCAAGCGTGTCCCGCGTTGGATCACATCCTTGCCAAACCGGTCCCGTATCTCATCGACAGCTTTCAGTAAACGTCGTTCACGATCCGACCTGGTCTCCCACAAGTTCATTTGAACTGCAAAGGCCTGAAGGTTACCTGCCCCAACCCCCAGCAAACGGACAGGCTGGTCTTTTTGCCAGATACCATTGAAAAGGCCAAGTGCGGCCTCGAAAATAATGCTGTCCTGATCGAACGGTTCATCGAGAGTCACCTGGCGGGTGAAAGTGCTGAAATCAGGCCAGCGGATTTTGATCCGTACAGTGGATGCCAAAAATCTGTCCTCGCGCAGCCGGCTGCCCACCTTGTCAGAAAGCCGGCGCAGTGTGGCATGCAGCTCCTGTTCATCGTGAACATCCTGCGAGAAAGTCACTTCATTCGAAATGGATTTGGTATCGTGAAAGTTCACCACTTCACGATGGTCAATCCCGCGCGCGTGGCGTGAGAGGCTGTGGCCGTAATCGCCAAAATGCGTATCCAACCAGGCATCCGCCTGGGCTGCCAGATCACCGATGGTGGTAATGCCCAGTTTATTCAGATGGGCAGCAGTTTTAGGGCCGATACCCCACAATTCATCCACCGGCAAAGGTGCCAGAAAGGCGGCTTCCTCACTTGGAGGAATGACTTTTATGGCACAAGGTGGGCTCCCGGTCCTGTTTTCGGATTTGCCTCGATTATTGGCAATTTTGGCCACCAGTTTGTTGGAAGCCACACCCAATGAGCAGGGCAGCCCCACTTTGGTTTTCACCATCGATTGAATATAGAGTGCAATCACCCTGCCGCTTTCGGGAAGATCGGTCATATCCAGGAAGGCTTCATCAATGGAGATTTGCTCCACCAGTGGAGTCATATCCTCAAGAATTTCCATGGTCTTCCGTGAGGCCTTCTGGTATTCAGCATAATGACCATGAACCAAAATTAATTCCGGGCAAAGCCTGAGAGCCTGTCCGGTGGGCATGGCCGAATGAACACCAAAACGGCGGGCCGGGTAGGAACAGGAAGATATCACCCCTCTCTCACCGGCCGCGCCACCGACTGCAAAGGCCTTTCCGGCCAGCGAAGGATCCAACAGCTCCTCCACCGCACAAAAAAACGCATCCAGGTCAATATGGATGATCTTGCGGATGCGCTTTTTATCTTCTCTGGTTTCAGCGGCAGTCATTTCTTGTCAAAGCAATCGGCATCAATTTACCAGTTTCAGCTCGCCCCATGTGGTCGGGTCTGCCAGCCATCGTTTTGCTGCACTGGATACCATGGTTTGCTGAACATCCTTGGAGGAATTGTCGTTATCACTCACGGATACTGCAAAGCCAAAATGCTTGCCGGCAGAAGGGGTAACACCAAACAGGCTCCAGGGAATGGAAAATTCGACGCGGTAGAGGCCATCTTCCTGGAAGGCTGCAATGACAACCTTTGATCTTGTCCCGGCAACATTGGAGGGGAACCAGAGATAAGCTTCCTGCTCCCCACCCGCTTCGTATAACCCAGGCGAAATACCCAATTGGTAATCATCCGAATTCAGCGCCGCGGTGTAGTAATCACCGTATAAATCCACATCCAGCAAAAGTTCGATGCTGTCGCCTTTATACAGGTCAGCGCCGGTTTCGTTCTGGACATATTTATCATCTCGTACTTTTACCGCGACGTACAGTCTGTTTTCGTCCCAGCCGATACGATAAGCAGCTTCAAGATCGTCGCTGTTTTCCCATTTGTCGGCACCAAAAACAACATAATTGGCGCCATACTGTGTCGTCGTCCACTCCCCCCAATCGCCATCGATCATGGGCGCGTCGTCCAGGTATTTGGCTGTGATGATTCCTCCCTCCCGTTGCGGGGTAGAGGGTGTAAAGGTAGGTAACGGTGTGAAAGTACGGGTGGGGGCGAAAGTAGCCGTTACGGTTTGGGTATTGACAGCGGTCACAGTGGGGGTGGCCGTATTTTCAGCCACAATGATGGGGGTGAAGGTATTCACAGCCGTGTTAATGATGGCGGGCGTCAGGATGGTAGCCTGGGCATAAAGCTCGGTCATGGTGGCATTGGGCGTAGGTGGAAATTCCTGCGCCGGCTCACTGCCTGGCAGTGTGCACGCGAGGACGGAAAAGAAGAATATTGTGCAAACAATCATGATGCGGGGAGTCCTTTTCATCTCTACTCCTCCTTCGATAAAAAAGGTTAATCCAATAAACATCCTGCCGCAATATCTGCGCTCTTCCGCTGCTGAACAGGATTAATTTATTATAGTAGCTTATGGTGAGAATTCAAATAGAGAGCTGATAAGGGGCGATTTGACTGTCATTCTTCTTGAGAAGAGTTTCAAGGAGTAGTGAACTCCTTTTTTGTTTTCTAAACGCATCTACAATTTTGAAATATCGTTTTTTTCATCGAACATATTGTGATATTCTCATCTTCATAATAAATCAGCAGAAACAATCTCAAAAATAATTCCTGTTTTTTATCAATCAAGCCTGTTTCCGGTTAGGATTGCGGGGAAACCAGCCTTTTTCCACACGCTGTCTCTGCTCTTTCAATTCCCGGATTGACCATAAAAAAGACCATCCTAGAACCCCCAGACTGGCGGTAAGAATTGTATTACTGACAAAAAATGATCCCATAATCGTCACAACCCCGAGAACAAGAAAGACGGGCCACACTCGATCGGAAAAATAATATTCACACTTAATCACCACAGGATGAAAGACGCCAATGATGATAAACGCAATCAGCCCTATTACAGCACCAGAATAATTTATCACTGCTTTCTCCAAGATAAATACTTTGCATAATTTTCACATAGAACCAGTGCTCTGTCAAAACTCAATCTAACATTTGCAACCAGTACTTTTTTACTTTGACAGAGCTTAAAGGATTACGCTACTTAAAAATGAAATCATTGAATCATGTTTGCCGGAATACTAGAACAACAGAGTAACATTTGCCATCATTTATGGCAGGCAAAAAAGTCAAACTGAAACGATCATTCCACTTTCCCCGGCACAACTGCGTTCTACATGCAATGAGATATAGCAAATAAAAAGGGGCAGAAATCCCGCCCCTCTCTCAGAGATTACAAAATCAACTACTTCTTTTTAAATTTGTCGATTTCTACTTCAACTTCTTCGGCACCTTCTACATAGAATTTTTCTTCACCCGGGTCCAACTCTTTAAGCAATCTGAGAAATTCTCCCGCATGAACTCTTTCTTCATCCGCAATATCCTTTAATACCTCGATCGCCAGTTTGTTGTCGGTCGATTCGGCGAGCTGCATATAGAGCTGAATCGCTTCGTATTCTGCAGAAACCATAAATCGTACTGCTCTGATCAATTCCTGATCACTAAGCTTGCGGCTATTTGCAAGACCGGAAAATGGTTGTCCAAAGTCAGGCATCTTAATCCTCTCGTTTCTTAATTTCTAAATAATATCCTGCTATTTCTTTTCCTTTTTGGAGCATGAAAACCATTCAAGACAGTACTTATCTTCTTGTTGTACAGTTAAAATGGTCATGATTTTCTATTATATACCATCTCTTGTTTCCTTTGCTTCAAATTGGCTCCGGTTAGGGATTATAACAGCAAGGAGATGATCAACAAATTATCCTGATTGATTGTCGACTTCCTTATTGTATTCCCCAATAGTCGATATTTCTCATCTCACACCTTGTTCCAAAGTCTTTATTAGTACCGGAAGCCAGCGATAAACCCAGACCGCCTTTCTGCAAACTGGCGTCATCAAATTGAACGACAACTTCCCGGTTCACCATGACCGTGAGAAACTTATTCTCGACAATCAGGATAATCTCGGCGCTATCTTTGGGAATATCGAACTGTCCATAATAGCCGCTCTGGAGTTCAGTATATACATTGTGTTGATATTTATGTGGCCTGACATATCCATCCATGGTAAGGAAGACAGCATGGTGATTATTTTCATCTGACGCTGAAAATACAAAACCACAACCGGAATTATCCCAATTTGCCGTCTGGCTGGCTGACTCCCAGGTGGCATCCACCCGAATGATAAAATTTTCGGGCTGGAAATCTGTCAGATACCATTGATACCATTCTATTTGAGCCCAGCTTTCATCAAAGTCATCGAGCAAATGGTAAGTTCCCTTCGTTGAATGGATGATTTCATCATCGTATAGAGATTGAACCAGAGCACCCATCCGTGTATCGGTAAATAACGTTGGGGTAGGCGTGATGGTCTTTGTTTTTGTCGGTGTTGGAATACTTGTATCAGTCGGCAGTGGCGTTGGAGTCTCCGTTGGAGGTAAACTGGTGGATGTAATGGTTGACGTA
>JAJFTV010000193.1 GCA_021372725.1 Chloroflexota bacterium
CATCGCGGGGGCGGGCGTTTCTCGCCTCATTTACGTTTCCTGCAACCCCGCGACCCTTGCAAGGGACTGCAAGTTCCTCGCGGGGTTAGGCTACGCGATCAAGGCCGTTCAGCCCGTGGACATGTTCCCGCAGACGGAGCATGTTGAGTGCGTGGTATTGATGTCGAGGGTGAAAGATTAAGTGTGTAAAAAGTCCAGTAAATAAGGCGCTTTCGGGGTTTTGGGGTAAAAAACCGATGTGGAAAAATCGTAAAAAGATCGCTTGGTAGGAAGATGATAATGCAAAGCAAGTAATGCCTACGCGCAGATCATCCGTGACGGGCGCGGGCAGGTGCTGGCGCTTTACCCGTTGCTCTCCCAACAAAATGGAAGTAACCCGGTTAAGTGGATTTTGTCATTAATCTGGGCGTGCTCTTTTACAAAAGAGCGGGCTTTTCGTTTTATTTGGAACGAATACAGTCGTGAACTTATCGGCTGTGTTATCACCCTTTCCCGGGTTTTCCCGCAGGTGCTCCCGGCGCCCTAGTGTTGTCTTTGTTGCGCAGATATTGCTGCCGCAGAGATGTGTTGGAGCGGTTAAACATATATGTGCGTATAAAATCGTACCAATTAAATGGGGCAAACGGTGCCAAATACGGCACGCCGAAGGAATTGGTGGAGGCAAGCTTGATTAAGATGAGCATTATACCCAGTGTAAATCCGCAAAAGCCGAGCATCGATGTGAAAAAAATCAGCAAAAACTTAAATATACGAAACGGAATCATCAACGTATAATCGGGCATGGCGAAGGATGCAAGCATCTCCACACTAATCAAGATCAGCAACACCGGCGTAAAAAAGCCTGCCGCAATGGCCGCTTGCCCGATGATAATACCGCCGATAATACCAACGGTGGGTCCAATCTGTTTGGGTACCCGCAGCAACGCTTCACGGATTAACTCAACCAAAAATTCCATAATAAGCACAGCCACGGCAGCCGTAAACGGCACGTTATTACGCATTTGAGCAAATTGCAGAATATAGCTTGCGGGAAGGATATCTATATGAAAGGAAGCGATGGCAATATAAAATGATGAGGACATGAACGAAAGCAAAAAAGCAAGATTGCGTAAAATTTGAATGAACAATGCGTAATATTGGTTGTCGCTGCGGTCGTCATCGGAATATAAGAATTCGTTGAGGACACGCGGCGCGATCAGCGCAAGGCAGCTGCCGTCCACGAAGATAATCACCTTGCCCTCAAGCAATCCTTCCACCGCCAGATCGGAGCGTTCCACAATACCGGTTTGCGGGAAAACAGAGTTTTGGTGTTGACAGATGAAGTTGGCGAGCTCACCCGATTCCATTATGCCATCCGTGCGTATAGCCTGCAGGCGTTTTTTAATCTCGGCGATCATCTTTGGGTTGGCGATGTCGTCAAGATAAGCAACCACCACCTTGCTTTTGGTACGCTCACCGATCTCCATCGTATCCAGTTTCATGCTTTTATCTTTGATGCGGTAACGCAGCAGCGACAGGTTGGTTTCGAGGTTTTCCACAAAGCAATCGCGCGGCGCACGCAATGTATAGGATAGCTCGGGCGATGGAATGCTGCGCTTTTCCACCTTTTTCAGGTTGATGACGAGGTATGCGGTATCCTCTGAAAACAGCAGTACAGTCATGCCGTCCAGCAGATGTTTTTCAATCAGCGAAAGGTCGGTTTCGGTGCAGAAATCATCTGCATAAATGATGTCGGGTGCCGATGCCGCATCGGGCGGATGTTTTGCGTCGGAATAGAATTTTACCAATGGGCGGATGACCAGATCAGCGAGCGCATTGTGATTGATGATCTGGCGCACATACAACAGTGTGGCCGTGCTCCTGCCATGCCGGATGCAGCGGCACGTGATGTCCGGGTGTGCCGTGACAACGGCATCTATGGCTACTTGCGTTTCATTGCGGCGGTTCATAACAGCCTCCTGTATAATGCATTTAGGTGATTAAGGGAAGCCGGCTTTACTCAATGTAATAGTCCACGGTGTTGGTCACAGCCAGCACGGAGGAGACGGACACCTGAAAATCCGCCTGCGGAAATTCCTTTTCCCAATCCATCTTTTTCACTTCTTGCGGATATTTGATGCGCAGAGAATCGTAAAAATCAAGATAGTCACTCTCAAACCTCTGGGAGGTGTTGATAGTTTTTTCTATCAACGCTTTGATCTGACCGTCCAAATTTGAATTGACTTCTTGACTTATCTGCTGTGTGAAGGCAACTTTTTGGCTGGTATAAAGCACCTGTGCATTGAATTCGAGGTGAATATTAAATTCTATTTTCCCTTCGCTCAATAGAGGTGTAATTTTTTCTTTAAGCTTACGAACCCTGACTGTTACATCGCCATGGGAAGTGGGTACAATCATATCCAAAGCTGGTTTTTTCACCTTTAAAATGATGATGCCATCGCCTTCATCGGGTGGTGTGGTACCCTTCATCTTACCGTGATTCATGACCGCATATCCGTCTAATGTGATGCCTGAATTGAGCGTTATCATGTGCAGCAAATAGCAATCGTTTGGCGACGACATTTTTTCCAGCATATCCGCCATCATAAATCTATAGCTTTTGCCGTTGGAGACCGCGGCGCGAATGGTGCTACTGATGGCAAATCCGGATGACGGCTCCAAAATATCTTTGTAGTTGAGTATATCTTCGATATTTTCATTTGTAATCACAACATCCAATGTTTTTCGATAATCAAAACCTGAACGCACTCGTTTTAAGTATTCCTCAATCCCGTCCTTCGCCGCGCGCTCGCCGATAATGGCCACCTGTGCTGCCCCGAGAAACATCTGCCGACTAACTTGGGCATCCAGTTTTTCTCGCGCTTCGGTAAATGTTTTGCCTTCACTCTTTACCACCAAAGACTGCAGCCCCTGTGACGGGCCGCCCCCTCCTTTGTTTTGTTGATTCGATGCAAAAGAGATAATTTGGCCGTAAAACACATAACCATGATCGTTTTTATCATAACTGATAATTGTGTCAATCGTTTTATCTTCGATGTCTACCGAGTCCCAGCAGCCGGAAAGAAAAAGCGTTACGGTTATGGTGCAAAGGATAATTTTTAACATACGCGTTAAATTCATTTTTCTTCACCTGCCTTTTTGATTTTCGCAATCACCCATAGTATGAAGGTAAGGGCGATTGCAATGAGTGGCCCAAACACCATTTTATGGGCAAAAACCACGCGGAAATTATCGATGCCGAAAGCAAGTAAACTAAGCACAAATATAACGAGACCTATGGCTGCGGTTGTAACGAGTCTATGCAGCTTGGGCAACATCCTGCTTGCAAACTCTACCGCAGAGCTATAAAGTATAATGATTGCGGCGTAAAAGCCCATGAATCCGAAAAGCAAATACATAATGTCGATACGGGTTAAAAACTCAACTTTTGGTATTTCCACCAACCGTATAGCGACGACCAGCGGGTCGGTATAATGCGAAATCTCATTGGGGCCGATCATCATGATGCAGGTCTCGCTCACAAATGCCAATATCAGCCCAATACAGATGATTGCGAGAAACACCGTCCAAAGTGACCGCTTTTTCTTTTTAACAGAAACCGGCACAGCAGTGATCAGTGTAACACCGAAAAATGGCACAAAGGTATGGGGCAGCGCGGAGAAAACACGGCCTGTTTCCGCTGGGATATACAGGGGCAGAACATATTCCGGCCGCCCGAGAAACAGCATGGCTGTATGGATGCTTAATGCGACAACGAATACCGCCACACCGATTACTTCAAACATTCGGGCCACATTGGTAATTCCTTTGTATGCGGCGTAGCCAAACACAGGCATGGAGATAAGCAGTACAGCCCATTCCGGGGTTTTGATTAAAAAATTATTGTGCAATATGTTGCAGTAAGTGGTAGAAAGTAACACGGCATACAAGATAAAATAAACGGTAAACAGTGCCGCCAGCATACGCGCGATGAACCTTCCGGTAAGCTGTTCCGCGTAGTCGTAAAGCATTTTACCCGGAAAACGGTTGTTCATCGCAACCACCAGCACTCCTGCCAATCCGAACAGCACCGATGCCATTAATATTGTGACCCAACCTCCGGGTCCGGCGTACTCCAACATCGATTTTGGCAGATCAACCGTGGCATTCATTAGCATAACGACGAACAGAATCAGTACCATCTGTCGCATCGTAATCCCTTTCAAGCCGCCGTCTCCTTCCGTTTGCAAGAGGGTAAATCTCCACATTCGGTTTGTAGTCTTTCCGGGCCGGGCTGAATTATACACCCGGGTGCTTATATAGGATGTACGGGGGTAGGCGCTTAAGGAAATCACTCCAATGAGCAGGCGAGCGCCATTACGCAGGTGAACAACGGCATCGAACAGCTGTCGGTGGTGGTGCAGACCAACTCTGCGACATCTGAGCAGACCGCGGCGGCGGAGGAGGAACTGCCCAGTCGGGCAGAGCTTTTGAAGAACATGGTAGTGCAGTTCCGGCTGAGGGAATACGCCGCTCAAAGAAACCGGCCGGTCCCCGTGGAGGAAGCAAAAAAGAAAGCGGCTCCTACCAAAATCAAGCTAACGGACAATTGCTTCGGCAAGTACTGACATGATATGATTTGACCAGCAGTAAAAACGGACGGGCAGGCTTTCTGCTGCAAACAACGGCGGGAAGCCTTTTAATGTTGAGGCGACTAGGCGGGATGTCGGCGTATGATCTGACGGTTGTCGGATGGCGATTGCAGGCGACGGACATGTTCCCTTAGACGTCGGATGCTTTTCTTTCAAACAACGTTTGTTCCATCTCCTCACGGCATGTTGGAACGGTCGTATTGATGTCAGGGGTTCATGAGTGGCTGGTTTAAATGTTTTTTGAGAGAGCTGAGCCTGCGTGCTCGGGTTGGATGTAGATATAAAAATGTGTCGCTATTACGTAAATAAGCAGGAAATTACGGAGGATATGAATATGTCTCTTGTTAATGTGAAAAAATATTTTGAGAGTGTTGGACTTGGAGAAAGAGTAAAGGATTTATCTGATTCAAGCGCAACAGTTGAACTTGCGGCACAAGCTGTCGGATGCGAAGCTAAACAGATTGTAAAAACAATGACTTTTTTGGTTTCAGAAAAACCAATCATGATAGTATGTGCTGGTAATGTAAAGATTGATAATTCAAAATATAAAGCACAATTCTATGAAAAAGCCAAAATGATTCCTGCGGCAATGGTTGAGGAATATATCGGTCATGGTATTGGTGGTATATGCCCTTTCGTAGTAAAAGATGGGGTTTCAGTTTATCTTGACGAATCTCTCAAAGTAAATAGTGTCGTTTATCCGGGTGCGGGTAATGAGCATAGCGTTGTTGAATTATCATTACAAGAACTCGAGGATAATGCTAGAGCAATTGCATGGATTGATGTGTGCAAGGTAATTGAATAAGTTTCAAATTTTTTGTAAACCTAAACAGAAAAGTAAGGCAGCCTACGCTAAAATTGCGCAGATTATTATGCGTTGCTTAATAAATATTTGTGCAATGTTGTAACGAAATGCAAATTCAACGGTCTTATATGTGAAAGGCGGTGAAAATGTGACTGATTTTGAAGAAATATACTCCAAATATTTTAAGGATGTATACAGATATACGTTAGGCCTTTCAAAAAATAAAAGCATCGCGGAGGATATCACGCAAGAAACGTTTTTTAAAGCACTAAAATGCATCGATGGCTTTAAAGAGAATTGTAAGATTAGTGTTTGGCTCTGTCAAATTGCAAAAAACACATATTTTTCATATTTAAAAAAACAGCCATACCTGCTTGAAGATGTCGATAGTGCAGTTGATGTTCCTGATGACGATTTCGAACAAAAAATAATTGCTGATGGAAGTGCCTACGAAATTCATAAACTGATCCATAATTTGGAGGAACCATATAAAGAGGTGTTTATGTTGCGCTTCTTTGGAGATTTGTCATTTTGTAAGATTGCCGAGTTGTTTGGAAAAACAGAAAGCTGGGCAAGAGTCACTTATCACCGAGCGAGAGCCAAATTAAAGGAGACGTTGTTATGA
>JAJFTV010000006.1 GCA_021372725.1 Chloroflexota bacterium
ATCCCTTTCATGCGGTGATAGCGAATCATCAGATCTTCCATGGAGATGAACATTGCATGTCCGGTATGTAATTCACCTGTCACGTTGGGAGGAGGGATCGAGATGACAAAAGGTTTGATCGATGGGTCAAAACCCTCCTTGCGCGGATCATTTGAAGGTTGAAAATACCCACTCTCCTCCCATTTTTTGTACAACCTTTGTTCGGTAGAATTGAAATCGTAAGCTTTGGCGAGCGTCTCCTGTGCCATCGTGTTCCTCCTGTGTGACAGAATAATAAAAACCTTTCATCCGTAGAGGACGAAAGGTTGAAGATTTCGCGGTACCACCTCAATTCGCCATTGGAATGGCGCACTCCTCCGGACATGCATCCGGATTGCGCGATAACGGGCTTACCCGTGCCGGTCTAGAGCCATGTAAGGGTTTCTTCGGCATCGTTGCCAAACGACTTCGGTTTGTATCCGCTGGGGAGCCTTCCAGCCCGGGAACTCCGTCTCTATCAGCGGACTGTCAAACCTACTACTTTTGGCGTGACTCGTATAGAATTATGAGGTGATTATACAAACATAATGGTCACTCGTCAACCGCAATGATTGGAATCGATATGACAAAAGGTGAAGCACAACGAGCGAATCCCAGGTGGCTGACCTGGTCACAGCGAATACAGGCGATTGCCCAAATCGGCTTGCAATACGCACAAAACCCGTTTGATGGAGAACGTTACAGGGAATTGAGCCACATTGCAGGCGAGATGATGGCCGAGCATACCCACGCAGATGTAGACGAAGTGAAAATGGTATTCAATGCGCAGTCCGGTTATGCCACTCCCAAGCTGGATATCCGCGGCGTGGTGTTCAAAGAAGGTAAGTTGCTGCTGGTGCGGGAACTGATGGACGGCGGCAGGTGGACTCTGCCGGGAGGGTGGGTGGATATCAACGAGCCGCCCAGCCTGGCGGTGGAGCGCGAAGTGCGCGAAGAAGCCGGGGTGATCGTGAAGGCTAAGAAGCTGCTGGCGCTTTATGACAACAACCGGCGTGGGCATCCGCCTTATCTTTTTCACATTTACAAACTCTTCTTCCTGTGCGAACTGATTGCTGAATCCACCCCATCCCCCCTGGAGACGGCTGATCCGACCTTTTTCTCTCTGGAAGAACTCCCTGAACTCTCGCCCGCGCGGGTGACCCCAGAGGAAATCGCGCGCATGTTCGATCACTTGAAAGACCCCCAGCTCCCCACAGATTTTGATTGATGATTGGCGGATCGGCAATCTCGGTTATACTCATAACTCGATATCAAGTATTTGGTGAACAGGAATCAATTTGAAGAGACATTTATTTACGTTGCTTACTATCCTCGTCATTGTTGCGACAGGTATAACCGCGTGCGTTCAACAGCCCACGGCGCAGAGTACACCTGAATCGACTATGACCACTTTCCCTGCAAAGACTCCAGTCCTCACAACCCCGGAACCGACATCCAGCGGGCCAGAAATTAAGGTGGACATTAAAGCGCTGGATGGAATTCAGATCCAATTTCTGCATCCATGGGTCGGTGAACC